>JBAYAJ010000050.1:0-15243 GCA_041669845.1 Treponema sp. | reverse complement strand
TGCTTCAGCTTCTCTAATTGCATCCTGTTTTACACGTTCAGCTTTTTGTTCTGACGCAGATAGTTGAAATCTGGCATAAAGCCATCGAATAGTCCATCCAAGAACAATTCCTGCGACCGGGAGAACAATGAATAATACTATTGTCATTCATTTTCTCCTTACACATTATATGGAATAGTTCATTATACATACTAACGTAACCTTTACAGAATGTCAAATTGAAAGCAAAGAAATACTTGATACATAGAGAGTTAGAGTTTTTCAGTTTTTTTTACATAGAAAAGTCTTTGCCAAGGTAAATTTCGCGGGCAACAGGAGAATCCAGAATTTCCTGACGTGTCCCCTGCATCATAATCTGACCGGTACTGATGATAATGGCCCTGTTTGTAATTTCAAGCGTATCGCGTACGTTATGGTCGGTAATCAGTATACCAATTCCCCGTGCAGCAAGCAGTTTTATCATTCCTTTAATATCGGCAACTGCGATGGGATCAATTCCTGCAAACGGTTCGTCAAGCAGTAGAAATTTCGGCTCTATTGCAAGAGAACGTGCAATTTCAGTACGCCTTCGTTCACCTCCTGAAAGCGTAAAGGCCGGCTGTTTACGGATGTGCTGTATACTGAATTCATCTATAAGTTCTTCAAGCCGGTACTTTTTTTCGTCGTGGGACAAATCCTTCCTTGTTTCGAGAATAGACCAGATATTTTCTTCGACAGTAAGTTTCCGGAACACTGACGGTTCCTGAGGAAGATAAGAAATACCAAGTTGTGCACGTTTGTACATGGGAAGAGGCGTAATCTGCTTACCATCCAGAAAGACATCACCTGCAGTCGGTTTATAGAAGCCGACTATCATATAAAACGTAGTTGTCTTTCCGGATCCGTTCGGTCCGAGCAGTCCAAGAATCTCTCCTGTGTTCATGGAAAAATCTATACCCTGAACAACTTTTTTCCGGCCGAACATTTTGTACAAACTTGATACTCTGAGCCGGTGAATTCCGTTATCCAGTACACTGTCTGAAGACGAACTGTTTTCCGATACAGAAAAATCTGCTGTATATTCAGTCTTGTCCGGTGATTCTGAGATATTTTTATCGTCGCTCATGCTGAAACTCCTGTAAAAACTCTGTGTAAAGCGGTCATCAGAAGGACATAGACCGCGGTTTCCGCAACATTGAACCCGCCTACGGCAAAAAGTAGTTCCTTAATACTTTTTGTCATTCCTTCTTTGCCGTATCCGGTGACGAACTGCCGCTTTGTGGCGCCTGACCGGATTCTGTTCCTTCTGTACCTGCGGCCGGAACCGGAATCCCTCCATTTTCCGGACTGCCCGCCGGATCTGACGGTGCATTCTTGTCCGTATCTTCAGACCGCTGGTCAGAATCTTTTTTACTTTTGTCGTCTATGACGGAACCTTTAACCCTGCCGTTGAGCGTGATCTCCTGTGAATTAAGATCAAGCGTGATTTCCTGGGCCCGGAAAGTATCTTCGCCCTGTTTGATTTGTGAATTACCGCTCAGTTCAAGCATCTGCGCCTTTTTCCGGTAGACGGCATAGGCACCATTGCATACGTTGTCTTTCTGTTTCAGTGTAATGTCAATCTGGAGAACAGCGATATCCGTATTCTGATTATATTCGATAATTTCTGCATCTGCCGATACTTTGTTTTCCGTGTCTTCCAAATGCACGCTGTCCCTGAGAGTTGCAATTTTCGTTTCACGGTCGTAGGACATACTGCCGCATTTGAATTCCATTTTTGTGTCCAGATTTCTACCGTCGATAGTACCCTCAGCGTCGATGTAACGAAAGTTTTTACCATGCATCGTAATTGAATCCGCCGCTATTTCCATTGATGCAGTCCGTACGTATGCATTTCCCTCAAGTTTTGTTGTGTCCGATGTGCTTCCTGCCGTTCCCGACATATTGTCTGCATAGAATGTAATCCGCTCTGCTGAAACAGGAACAGACAAGATGAGAACAACAATAAAAAGAACAGTGTGCAGTTGAAAATCAGTCTTTTTCATGATCGATTCCTTTTTCTGTATTGTACGCTGCTTTACTGCCGGTTTCTTTATCTGTATTTTCATCATTCGTATCTACTGTACCGGACACCGCACCGCTAAACGCAAATTCATTGCTTACCCCGCTTGCGGAAAAGCCCGATCCGCGGATAGTTGTTCCTTCCTTTGTGATTGTAATTGTATCATTGCGGCCGCTTGTAAGTTGTTCATTTTTTCCGTTCCAGCGAAGCTGGTCTGCTTTTATCTGTACGTTGCGGGAATGATTGAATATCTGTATACCATTATATAAGGAATACTTTTGCGCCTGTGAATCCGATGAAAGTAATCCACAGGAACCTTCCGTATCGATGTTACCATCATCTTTCATTATTGTAAAATTAACGTTGTCTGCATATGTTTTAATGCCGCCTTTGTACTGTTCAAGTTTTTGTGCAGACATTGATACCGTATTTTTACTGTTTTCATACCGCTTAAATTCTGCGCCGGAAAAAATGAATTCAGGTTCTTTGTCTTCTATGTTATGAGTATCCTCGCTGTATTTTAAAGAACAGCCCCCTGTCAATGGTACGAACAGAAGAAAAACAGGAATAATGAATGAACGGTGGAAAATCATTTCGTATTTGGAAGCATTGCTGCTATAAAAGACATAAACAGAGGATGGGGCTTTGTCGGTCGTGAAACGAATTCCGGATGATACTGTACACCAATTCCCCATGTGCTGTCTGCCCATTCAAACGCTTCCGTCCGCTTGTCCGGTTCTGATGTTGCAGCAGTGATAAGCCCGTGTTCTGCCATTTCATCTGCATACCGGCTGTCAAACGTATACTTATTGCGGTGTCGTTCGATAATTACAGATTTTTTGTAGACACCTGCCAGTTTCGTTCCTTTTTTAATATGTACAGTGCCCGCTCCCAGTTTCATTGTTCCGGCAGCGGAAAGACCTGCCTGTTCTTCCGGCAGACTGATGATTGCGTGCCCGCAGTTCTGAATAAACTCGGTACTGTCTGCATCAGCCCAGCCGCAGAGAGATCGTCCTGTTTCAATTGCCATAAGCTGCATCCCCAGATCGATTCCTAAGTAAGGAATGTTGTTTTCTCTGGCATATTTTACCGCTATGAGCAGACCAAGAAATCCTCTTTGCCCATAGTTACCAGGAACGACAATGCCGTCTACGCCTTTGAATACAGCATCAATATCCTTTGTGTCTTTGAATGTCTCAAGCGTTTCTGCATCAATTTTCCGGATTTCAAGCTCTGCACCGAATCCCGTGACTGCAGCATGGAACAGAGACTCCCGTACCGATTTGTAGCAGTCATCAAGATAATCTTTCTTTCCAACCATAGCAATGCATACAGCAGGCCCCGGAGCGTTAAGTTTTTCCAGAAATGATGTCCACGGCCGGATATTGCAGCGTTCTGTCTGTATTGCAAGTTTTTTAAGAATCTGAGCATCAATCCCTTCTTTATGGAATATAACAGGGAGTTCATAGATTGATTTTTGTACGTCTGTAGACGTGAAGACGGCAGAAGGGGCAACATTACAGAAAAGTGCAAGTTTTTTGCACAGTGAAGAATCAAGTACTTTTTCACAGCGGCACAGCAGAATGTCCGGCTGGATACCGGCCTCCTGAAGCTGTTTTACCGAATGCTGTGTCGGTTTCGTTTTAAGTTCGCCTCCGGTAATTACAGGAACAAGCGTAAGATGGACAGTACATACTTCGTTTTTTCCGAGCTCATGTATAAGCTGACGTGCCGCTTCTAAATACGGGATAGACTCAATGTCACCAACTGTTCCGCCGATTTCTACGATCACAACGTCTGCACCGCTTCTTGAACCGACATTAAGAATGTTGCGCTTTATTTCGTCTGTGATATGAGGAATAACCTGCACTGTACGGCCATTGTAACGACCTGCGCGTTCATTCTGAATTACCTGGTTATATATTTTTCCTATTGTAATACAATTGTCATTTGTGATATTTACGCTGGTAAAGCGTGAAAAATTACCAAGATCAAGATCTGTTTCAGCACCGTCTTCCGTGACATATACTTCACCATGCTGAAACGGACTTATATTGCCTGCATCAAGGTTGATGTATGGATCACATTTAATCATTGAGATTTTCAACCCGCTGCATTCCAAAAGACTTCCGATGGACGCGGCTGCTACTCCTTTTCCGAGACTTGAACAAACACCGCTTGTAACCAGTATATATTTACTCATATTCTCTAATATTCCCGTTTACTGCATATTGTGTCAATAATTAACTACTGTCCTCTGTGTTGTGTTTTTGTTGTTTTTCGTGATATACTGATATATATGCCAGATTTATTGACTGATACGGAATTCGAGCTGTTTCGGAAGATTATTTATAATGAAAGCGGTATTACGTTTTCAACAACAAATCGATCTATTCTGGACAGCCGTATAAAAGAGCTGCTTCGTGAGAAGAAAATTGACTCTGTAGAAAAATACTATACTCTTATTACGACAAATAAAGAAGAAATGAAACTTATGCTTGATTCTGTTACAACGAATCTGACCCGTTTCTTCCGTAATCAGCCTCATTTTGATGCATTTATAAATTATGTTGTTCCGCATGTTCTTGAAACAAAGAAAAAGACCGGCGATACAATAATACGGGTGTGGAGTGCAGGGTGTTCAACAGGGGAAGAGCCGTATACAATAGCGATGATTCTGAAAACAATACTTAAACCCCCGTACACGTTTACAATTACAGCTTCCGACATATCGCTTAAATCACTGATGGTCGGGCAGCAGGGATTTTATGCTGATAATCGTGTTGAAGGCATTCCTGCCGATTATCTTACAAGATATTTTACGAAATCAACAGGCGGATATCAGATTCACAAAGATATTATGGATACTATTCGTTTTGATTATCATAATCTTAAGAACGATTCGGGAGCACGGAATCTGGATGTGGTATTCTGCCGTAATGTGCTTATCTATTTTGACGAAGCGGCACAACTTGCAGTTATTAACCGGTTCTGGGATGCGATGGACTCTCATTCTTACCTGTTTATAGGACATTCTGAATCTTTGTTTGGTATGAAGACGCAGTTTCAGTTTCTCAAGACTGACTGGGCGTGTCTGTATCAGAAGAACGTAAATTAGGGATAAGGTATTATGGATACTATTTCTGTACTAGTATGTGATGATTCGGCGCTTATGCGTAATCTTATATCGCGGATCGTTAATGAGATTGAAGGAATGCATGTTGTTGCTACGGCAATGAACGGCAGGTTTGCACTGGAAAAGATTCCTCTCGTGAAACCGGACGTTATAATTCTGGATATCGAGATGCCCGTGATGAACGGTATTGAATTTCTCAGGGAACGAAAGATCCGCAGGATCGATATTCCTGTCATTATCCTTTCAAGCGTTGCAACGCAGGGAGCTGCCGTTACAATACAGTGTCTCGAACTTGGTGCAAGCGACTTTATTACCAAACCCGGCGGATCAATTTCAATGGATATTGGGGTAGTTTCCCAGGACTTGATCGAAATGATTTCTTCTTACGGCGGTGTATATGCCCGTCGTCTTGGTAAGAAGACGAACGATCCGGAATTCTTCCTGCATCAGATAAAAATGCGGGAAGCAGAACGATTTGTTGCAAAACAGAAAGGAGAACCGGTTGTCGTTTCTGAAAAAAAAGATACATTTGTTCAAACGCTTTGGACTCAGCCTGTAAAAAAAGAACCTGTAGTCATTACTCCGCAAAGGGAAGGCGGCAGCATAGAAATAATAGCGCTTGGAATTTCCACCGGCGGACCGAATGCACTTCGTGATGTATTCAAAATGATAGATCCTCATATGAAACAACCTGTTCTTGTGGTGCAGCATATGCCTGCAGGCTTTACTGCAGAATTTGCGAACAGCCTTGACCGTATATGTCCTCTTACTGTAACAGAAGCAAAAGACGGAGAACCTGTTGAGAACGGGCATATTTATATTGCACCGGGCAACTATCATATTTATGTTGAAAAGAAAATATCAGGTGCTGTTGTACGACTTTCACAGGATCCTCCACGTAATGGACATCGTCCGTCTGCCGACTATCTGTTCGAATCAGTTGCAAAGAATTACCTGAACCATGCGCTTGGTGTAATTATGACCGGTATGGGACGGGATGGAGCTGCGGAGCTTGCCGAAATGCGGAGACAGGGAGCATGGACTCTTGGGCAGGACGAAGCGTCTGCGATTGTATACGGCATGCCGAAAGTTGCATGGGAGATGGGAGCTGTACAAAAACAGGTACCTCTTATGCAGATGGCCGATGCAATCAGTACACTTGCACGGGAACATGCTTAAGGGAACCTCTAAAAACTGAAGTTTTTAGAGGTTCCCTTAAGAAATACACTGATTAAATTTCGTTGAACCGGCCAGTATTTTTCTTAACAGATTTCCGTTATTTCCAGTTTCTCAGGGTTAGGCCGCTGCCGTGTGACAAGCAGAACCACGATACATGCTGCGGCAAGAAAAATAAGTACACAGAAAGCGTGCATTTCTTCTGAAGCTGTTTTCCCGAATAACAAAGCAAGCGGCTGTGCCGCAAAAAAACCGCCTGCGGCGCAGAGTATCGGAAATACAAGAGAGAGAATACCCTGTAATGCTTCATGTCTGGCGGACATGCCGATTTTTACTTTTTGTCCCGGTTTGATATCCATATGGCGGCTGTTTGCGACAGAAAATCGTACGCTGCATGCCGTGCAGTTGCCGCTGCAACCGGCGCATGCTTTTGCGTCATCTGCAGGTGTTAATGTTACTGAATCGTTATCTGCGGAAATTACGATGTATTGCGCGTTCATTTTTATCCTCCATAATTAAATTTTATTTGAGGTACCGTGTATGTCCATGCCTTTCATACGGAGTTTGCATTCTTCCTGTCCCCTTTTATTTCCCAATTCCTCGTATGTATCACACAGATTAAAGAGTGCATCATAATAATAGGGATTAAGTGAAACCGCCTGTTCGAATGCATTGCATGCATCTTTGTACTGGCTGCGGTTGAAGAAAACAACACCTGACGTATTCCATAAATGTGGATTTTTTGGATTTATATTCAATCCCTCTGTACAGTAATCAAGAGTACCGTCAAGATCTCCGAGACTGTAGCATACAAGTGCAAGAGCCTCTATGATTTCATTGTCGGTTTTATTTATTTCATGAGCTTTTACAAGTGCATCTTTTGCCGTGTCAAGATTGCCTGCATCGCGGCAGGTAACACCGAAATTGAACCAGAGTAATGAATTGTCTTTCTCTATAGTGAGTGCGCGCATAAAACACGCGATAGCTTCGGTATAGTCACCGTTTGAGGCAAGGAGTATTGCCTGGTTGTTAAGTTTTTCTGCCGTTTCATTGAGCATGATGAATCTCCTGTTTAGCCACCATTGAATCAAACAAACTGATTATGAGGGCAGATGCCCCGCCCTGACACGATTCATCGTAAAACCCTGCAAGCCTCCGGCTGCTTTCTTTTATAAGTTTTTTCCCGTACAGAAATGCTTCTTCGACTGCACCGCTTTGCATAAGGAGCGCTATACACTGTTCAACAGCAGGTGAATCGGCACCTTCTTTGTGCGCCTGTGTAAAATATGAGGCAATGAGCTGTCTGTCGTCAGGATGGGATTTGACATGAAACAATACAGGAAGGCTTTTTTTACCTTCAACAACATCATCTCCCCGTTTTTTACCAGGATTGCCGGTTGTAAGGTTCTGTACGTCGTCAAGTATCTGAAAACCTTCACCAATTTCTGCTGCAATAATACCAGACTGTTCAGTTTCGGTATCTGTACCACCTCCTGCAAGGATTCCTGCCCGGGCAGCAAGAGATGCAAGTGTTCCGGTTTTGCAGCGTACCATTGCAGTATATTCAGATACCGTCGGGAAGAGTTCCGGTTTCCGGTGCCAGTAAATATCCATCGCCTGCCCTAAATGCAGACGGCGGAGTTCTTTGGTATAAAGTCCATATAATTTTTCTTTAGCAGCCTGCCCCACGGCAAGACCATCTATGCAGACGGGAGCTTCAAAGTACAGCCATGATGCAGCATTCAGCGCTGTATCAAGCCCGTACGTAAGATATGCTGCAGGTTTTCCCCGCCGTGTGTCCGAAGAATCTTCTATATCATCATGAATAAGACTTGCCGTATGCACAAATTCGACAAGCGGAGTGATATTGTAGGTTTCATCGGCGGAGAGTAATGCCTTGTTACCGTATTTTGAACGTGCATTTTCACCGCAAAGAACAAGAAGAAGCGGCCGCCAGCGTTTTCCCCCGAGATTCATTAAATCTTTACATGGTTCGGTAAGGCACTTCAGATGAGAGTCTTTCACATCACCGGAAATATCACCGAACGAATTCATTTTCCACTGCACATTTATTTGAAGAGGAAGTGCTTTATTCAAAGCTTTTTCAACAGCGGCCAGACGGCTGGAAAATATATCATCCATACCTATAATTATATAGAAAAAGACGACAGAGGGCAAACGGAGTTTTTCGTTTGTATACTAGTAACATTTTTTACCATAATTGCCGAAATTACTACTATATGTCTTCAAATAATTATGAGAAGCCTGATTTCTGGTCTCGAAAGGCATTTTCAGAAGGATATCCGGCCCGGTCAGTATACAAACTCAAAGAAATAGACGAAAAATTCGGACTTATACCGAAGAACTGCAGCGCTCTTGATTTGGGAGCGGCTCCCGGCAGCTGGACAACATTCCTGCTGCGGAAGTTCAATGGGGAAGGGCATGTCGTTTCATGTGATTTGAATCCGCTGGTAAAAAGCGTAAAGGGAGAAAATCTGACTTTTATACAGGGTGATTTGAATGACTCTTCGGTCCGCAGCCGGATAGAATCATTTGGTCCGTACGACCTGGTCGTATGTGATGCCGCACCGCTTACGACAGGGAATCGTACTGTCGATACAGCCCGGTCTCAGCAGCTTGTCGAAATGGCTGTGTGGTATGCGGAAAACATGCTCAGAAAGGGTGGTAATTTTACTGTAAAGATATTCCAGAACGGTGATCAGCAGCAGCTGCTGAAAAATATGCGTGAATTGTTCAGTATGGCGAAAGGATTTAAGCCTGAAACCTGCAGAACGGAATCGTTCGAAACATACTTGGTAGGTATCGGACGCAGATAGCCACTTTTCACACACTTCAAAATACTGATTGCAATTGATTTTGATTAGGAGTAAAATAAATGAGCAGATGTTTTTTTAGGAAAAATTATAGAACATTTATTTTGATTGGAAAAAAAATGATCGGTATGATAAAAAAAGCAGCAGATAAAATTTTGTCCGGCCTCGCAGAGGTAAAGTATAGTTTTGATGCTCATATTAATACACGTGCGAAGCGGATTGCAGTGCTGACTGCTGCCGTTTTTTGTGTTGGTGCTGCTGCCAGCTGCATCGTTGTGGCTGTAGGAGACAACATGAATGCAGAAAACGGTATTGGAGGGCTTGAGACAACTGGTGTCCCCGAGTTTTCTGACAGTATGCTTGGAAAGTCGGATAATGAACTGGATGCAGCGGCTGACGTGCTTTCGAAAGATGCAGGAAAAGTAAGCTTATTGTACTATCAGACATATCGTGTAAGACAGGGAGACATGATAGGCATTATTGCAGATGAGTACGGTGTGACGCAGGACACAATAATAAGCGTGAACAGTATCCGTCAGTCGCGTCTGCTGCAGGTGGGGCAGTATCTGAAAATTCCCTCGATGCCCGGCATCCTTTACACCGTAAAAAATGACGGGGAGACTCCTGAAGCAATTGCAGAAAAATATGAAGTAAGTGCCGATAAGTGCGCAAGAGTAAACTCCATAAAAAAAGATGCACCTCTTGATGCAGGTGTAACAATTTTTATTCCCGATGCCCAGCTTGACTGGGTAACGCGCCAGGAAATTAACGGAGACCTTTTCATTAAGCCTGTGAAAATCCGGTACTGGTTATCGTCGCCTTATGGATGGCGTCAAAGTCCGTTTACAGGTCAGCGTTCCTTCCATACCGGTATCGATATGGCATGTCCGATTGGAACAAATGTGTATGCAGCACTTGCAGGACAGGTTTCATCTACCGGATACAGTGCTACATACGGTAACTATATTATAGTATCTCATCATTCCGGATATAAGACTTTGTACGGCCATCTGAGTGCTATTCTTGTTGTTCCCGGACAGAATGTAGACACAAGTACGAGAATAGGCAAAGTAGGCAACACCGGCTTAAGTACAGGTCCGCACCTGCATTTTACCGTTTTCAAAGCAGGTAAAACCGTAAATCCGCTTACTCTTCTTAAATAGCATACGGCTTACGTATGCTGTATCGACATAAAATAATTTTTATATGGCTGTCTTCAGTGTGTTGATCTTTTTTACGAAGAAATCGATATTGCTGAATACGAACATCAGTATGTAAGCAATTACACAACCTGCAAATACAAGGCTTATTGCTACATCAAGATTCCTGTTGATATTTCTTGAAAAGACGAAAACAAACATAAAAAGGATCATAAGAACTCCGCTGATAATCCAGTTTTTCATTGAAATAGGATTTTTCAGTCTTGTGTTTGAAAATGAAGGATCAATCGTACGGAGAATGTTTTCAATTGTATTGTCCGTAACAGGAACAGGAATTTTAAGTGGTTCGCTGAGAAGTTTTTCAGCCTGTGACATAAGTTTTACGTCCCTCCGGCATTTTCTGCAGAAAAGAAGATGTACTGTTATCTCAAGCGGAATACGCGCTCCCTTGTCTAACTCAAGATACCTGTCCATTATTGCATTGCATTTATCACTATTCATTTTACTATTTCCTCCAATTTTTTCCGCAGAATTTTTTTTGCACGAAAAATATGTGATTTTATTGTATTTACCGGAAAACCGGTGATTTCACAGATTTCCTGATACGGGATATCATACGAGAAGTACATATCAAGACAGACCGTATACTTTTCCGGTAGATCTGTCATTGCATCACGGACAGCATCTTTTGTTACTTCCCTGATATGATGTTCCTCAGGTGAACAGTCGGGAGATATGATTATTTCCTCGTCGGTAAGGGGAAGATATTCTTTTCGTCTGTTTACAGAATTGATTGCAGTGTTGTATGCGATACGCATGAGCCATGTGGAAAAAAGCGAATTTCCCTTAAAAGAAGACAGATGTGTGTACGCTTTTATGAATACATCCTGTACAAAGTCATCTGCATCTGATGCATTTTTGAAGAAACTCATACCAAGTGCAAAGATACGCTGCTTATTGAAACTCATAAGCCGTGCAAACGCGTTCTTATCACCCTTTAGTGTCGATTTTACAAGAAGAGAATCGCGTTTTTCTATTGTGGTGCGCTCAATCCCGCTGAGCAGTTCATTCGCCATCTTTCTTATGAAAATCCGGATTCAATTTATAAAAAAGCAGGAACGAAATACCGACTGCAAACGGGATAAGTCCCGCAAGAAGCGTATACGAAAAATGATCAAGTATGGCGAATACGAGTGTAAGAATAAAACCGACTGCGGTAAGAAGTATACCGCAAAGCAGAGAAAACGTCTTAAAGTCGAACTTCTGCGGATTATACGTTCCCGTCCGTATCTGAAGTTTTGTTTCGTGATGGTGCCAGAGAATATAGAAAAAAAGTACAATTCCGCCGATTGCAATTCCGACAATAGGAACAATAGCTATGATTATCTGTGCTGCGTTTGACGCTGTTTCATTCATAAATGATACCTCGTTTTTTCTGGTCTCAAAAATTAGACACTGTGTTTTAAAGAAAGTTGCATTTATTCCAGAAAAATATAATCAGAAAAATAGACGGCATTGATTTTTCCCAGCGAAAAACGCGCATTGAGTTCTTTCAACAGGTCTTCCTTGATTTTTTCCTCACTCATAGAACGGAGTTCATTTTCCGTATACTGTGCAAAATATTGTGCAATCAGTGCTTTCATAGCAGTACTTTTCCGCGCAAGTTCTTCATAAAATTCTGTATCGCCCTCAGGGTAGGAAAACCACGGTGTAATTACTACAGGTATTCCAGTACCGTCTTTTTGCTTATCAGGTTTTGTTACTGCACGTATGTGCCCGAGTCCTGTGAAGGCCGCAAGTTTTTCTTTGCCCGGAGTTGTCATGTTTATGACAGTTCCCGGTTCCGGATCGGCCGTACGCAGGTTCTTTCCAGGTTTTGCTGCTTTTACGACAAAAGAAACGCCTGTAACGACAATAATAAAGACTGCAAGTGATACCGCCGTAATACCGAGTATCCTGTTCAGGTTTATTTCCATATTTTTACTGTACCAGATACGGAGTAATGAGGGCAAGCGGTCTGCCTGCAGCCCGTGCGGTTACATGAATGCCGTCATCCATCCACTTTTCATCCAGTATAAGACCGCTGCGCCGGATTTCGTCGAGCAGTGCTTTTTCTGACACAGGCAGCACATAGTCCCGTTTTTCACCGAGCAGCATCGTAGACATACGGACAGCAAGTTCCGTAAATCCCGTTTTTTCTTTTGCACTTACATACAGTGCATCGGGAAACGTGATTTTAAGCTGGGCAAGGTGCAGGCCGTCACTGTCAAGTTTGTCAGTTTTGTTAAGCAGAATAAGCCTCGGCTTTTTCCCGGCTCCAATTTCATCAAGAACACTGCATACGGTTTTGTACTGGTTTTCTGCGTCAGAATCGGCTGCATCGATGACAAGAAGCTGAAGATCTGCCTGAACAGCTTCTTCGAGTGTCGATTTAAATGCATCTACAAGCGTATGCGGCAGATTACTGATAAATCCAACAGTATCAGTAAGCAGAATACTTCCGCCGTCTTTAAGAGAAAGACGTCTCGTTGTCGGATCGAGTGTTGCAAACAGTTTGTTTTCGACAAATACATCTGCTCCTGTAAGCGCGTTGAGCAGACTCGATTTTCCTGCATTCGTGTAACCGACGAGCGCACATGACGGCACCCGTATACGGTCGCGTCTTTTCCGCTGGGTTTCGCGTCCCGAAGCGACTGTTTTTAGTTCCTGTTTTGTCTGGTAAATGCGTTCACGTACCTGGCGCTGATCAAGCTCAAGCTGTGTTTCACCGGAACCTTTTGTACCGTGACTGCCGCCACGCTGGCGTGCCATATCACCGTACGAATGGGCAAGGCGGGGGAGGGAATACTGAAGGCGTGCAAGTTCGACCTGCAGCACAGCTTCGTGGGTCTGTGCCCGCCGGGCAAATATGCGGAGAATTACTTCTTCACGGTCGAATACCGGAATGCCTGCAAGTTTTTCCCAGTTGCGTTGTTTCGTCGGATCTATTTGAAAATCGAAAATGATACAGTCTGACTGAATTTCTTTTGCAAGATTTGCAATTTCAGCCGCTTTCCCCTTGCCCATGCCGTAAGCAGGCTGTACTTCAAGACGGGTAAGTGTAAGTGCTTTCGCACATTCCATTCCAAGTGTATCTACCAGACCTTTGAGCTCAGACAGATTGTCATCCGGAGCTCCGACAAGAACTGCCCGTGTCCGGCGTTCCTGTTCCTCTTTGATTTCTACCATTAATATCAGTATACTGTTTTTTTACATGAATATCACTGAAATTCAATTCAGTGTGTGCCGAAGATATAAGAGGGCTGTTATTGGCCCTGTATGGGGAAATTGTGACTTCAGGACAAAAAATTGCTGTAAGCCTTCTGACAACGGTTGTTATTTTCGCAGGTTTTTCGATTGCTGCTTTTGCAGGACTTTTTTCACAGATAGAAGCCCGCTTTTATGAACCTGCAAAAGTTGCAGGAATCCGGAAACAACTTGACACGGTGTCAGAAAGCAGTGAAACGTACATAAAAACTCTTCTTGACCGGTTTGGAACTGGTACTGGTTCATACGTAAGCAATAAAGCCGTATCTTCTTACCTTTCATCGGTGCCTGCAGATACAGATGTACAGCAGCGTACGAAAGTTACCGGTACTTTGTTTTCCGAAACACCCGGACTTGACGGTATACGTCTTATAGATGCAAATGGCCGGAATGTTCATTTCAGCACGTATTCTGCAGATATATTGAAGCAGACTGATACATTCCGAATGTATAAAAACTATGATGAGTTTAAATCCCCATCCGGAGAGAATGAATTTCCGTATGAATCGATTTCTGCTCCCGACTCGCTTACAACCAGTGCGGAAAAATACCGTATTACATACGACGGAAAAAACAGCAGACTTATTTTTTCATTTCCTTTTTATGATTCTTATTCAGCGTACCGTGGTACAATGCTTTTTTATGTTAATGCTCAGGATTTTGACCGTGTGCTTATTATGCAGAATCTTATATCCATAAACGATTCATGTGTGCTTATATCTACAGCTGACGGCAGGAGCGGCGGTTTTGTGTTCGGAATGCCGAATGTCGGACATGAACTCATAGAGTCCAGAATACTGCCCAGGTGGGAGAGCAGTTCCCCCGGTCCCGATAAAATTATTTCTGAAGACGGAAGCAGTGTGAATAATTCCGGCCTGATACTTATTTCCGGTAAGAAAAATCAGTTTATCCGGATTTCAGGAGTATACAGTTCCGCTTCATTTATGATGCCGCAGGGAGTACAGATACTTCTTCTTGTCAGCGTGTTTATTACGTCGTTCCTTATAATTTTTATGATATTCAGCCTGAGACATGATGACATAGTGGTTATCCGCGACAGAATAAAACGGCTGCAGTTTGCACTTATCAATGAATATCTTGAAAACAAAGAAAATATCGACTGGAACGGTGTTCTGCAGAAAATTGCAGGGAGACGGGATGACGTATCGAACGAGATTCAGAAGAGTCTCGGTTTCCGGGCAAAACGGCATGAGGCGGAAACAAATGCGCTTATTAACAGAAGCTGGGATGAAATTATTGATGCACTCAGCAGCCGTGCTGAAAATGTATTGGCGGCACCGGATAAAAACAGCCGGCAGAATTCACTGCAGGACCAGCAGGAAATCCGCAGAATGCTTGAGGAAATTCTACGGAATGGCAGTATAAAGGTAAAGACTGTTCCTGCACCGGTTTCCACCCGGCAACGACCGTCTGTAATAAAACCTGAAGCGGAAGCTGTTGAAGACGCAGAGCCGCTTGAAGAGGTACCTGAAGCGGAAGCTGTTGAAGACGCAGAGCCGCTTGAAGAGGTACCTGAAGCGGAAGCTGTTGAGGACGCAGAGCCGCTTGAAGAGGTACCTGAAGCGGAAG
>JBAYAJ010000049.1:0-15468 GCA_041669845.1 Treponema sp. | reverse complement strand
TAATTAATCACAATATGAGCGCTATGTTTGCTCAGCGTTCTGAGGGAATTACTGAACTCTCAAAACAGAAGGATATGGAGAAACTCTCTTCTGGTATGAGGATTAATCGTGCTGGAGATGATGCCTCCGGTCTCGCGGTTTCAGAAAAAATGCGTGCACAGATCCGCGGTTTGAATCAGGCTTCCACGAACGCACAGAACGGTATTTCTTTCATTCAGACGACGGAAGGCTATCTTCAGGAGACAAACGATATTCTTCAGCGTGTTCGTGAACTTGCTGTTCAGTCATCAAACGGAATTTACAGTGCAGAAGATCGTATGCAGATTCAGGTTGAAGTTTCTTCACTTGTTGCAGAAGTAGACCGCATTGCAAGCACAGCACAGTTCAACGGTATGAATATGCTTACCGGCCGTTTTGCACGTCCGACTGGAGAGAATTCTGTCACTGCTTCTTTATGGTTCCATATTGGTGCGAACATGGATCAGCGTACACAGGTTTACGTTGGTACTATGTCTGCTGCAGCCCTCGGTCTCCGCAATGTCGGCGATGAGTCAATTATGAGCCTTGAAACTCCTGAAGATTCTAACCGTGCGATCGGAACTCTTGACGAGGCTATGAAAAAACTTAATAAACAGCGTGCAGATCTTGGTGCTTACCAGAACCGTCTTGAAAAAACTGTTTCAGGCCTTGATGTCGGTGCCGAAAATCTTCAGGCTTCCGAGAGCCGTATACGCGATGCTGATATGGCAAAAGAAATGGTCAGTTTTACAAAGGACAATGTTCTTTCTCAGGCAGGTACAGCAATGCTCGCTCAGGCTAACCAGTCAAGCCAGAACGTTTTAAGTTTGTTAAGATAAAACTGCTTTGAATGTAAAAAAGCACGCGTTTATTTCAACGCGTGTTTTTTTATGTCCGTTTGAAATTTTGTTAAGCTTTATATTATTTGCGTTCTGCCCCTGAAGCTGCGCATTAAGGTAAGCTTGTCAGTGTATTCAAGATCACCACCGACGGGTATACCGGATGCAAGCCGCGTTATTTTTATACCGTCCTGTTTTGAAAGAATCTGCTGCAGATAAAGTGCCGTTGTATCTCCCTCTACAGTGGGATTTGTCGCTATTATTATTTCTTTTACATTGCCGCCTTTTACACGCGACAGAAGAGCTGCAATTCTGAGTTGATCCGGACCAATTCCGTCTATGGGAGAGATGGCTCCTCCAAGCACGTGATATAATCCGGTATACTCATGAGCCGACTCTATTGTCTGAACGTCCTGCGGCTGTTCAACGACGCATATACTTGTTCTGTCCCGCATCTGGTTTGAACAGATCGGGCAGGGATCATTCTCAGTCCATGCTCCGCATATTGAACACGGTTTTATTTTGTCCTGCAGTGTTGCAAGCTGTTCTGCAAAGCGCTGGACATATGTGCTGTTTGCTTTCAGCAGCGAATTGGCAATGCGCGCAGCACTCTTTTTCCCGATACCGGGAAGCCGGGAAAAAGAATCAATTAGTTCGTCGAGTGTATTCATGTCAAAGGCCAAGCCCCGGAATGTTCATACTTTGAAGAAACGGACCAGCTTTGGTTTTTATCTGCTCCTGCATATTCGTTACGGCGTCGTGATGTGCTGCAATAATAAGGTCTTCGAGCATCTTGACGTCGCGGTTGTCGACACAGACTGGATCAAGATGAATATTAGTCATTTCCATCTTTCCATTCACGGAAACAGTTACCATTTTTCCTCCGGACGAACCTTCCGCGGTCATTGCGGCAAGTTCTGTCTGCATTTTTTCTGCTTCTTCTTTGAGCCTGGCTGTATTTTGCAATAATTCAAACGGATTCATTTTTTTCCTCCAGTAATACTTCCTTTGAATACGCTGCAGAGAATTTTTATCTGCAGTGGTATTTCATGAGACTGTGCAACAGGAATCGTTTCTTTTAAATTTACTATAAAATTTAGTGATCGTCCGCATATTTTAGTAAGAATCCCCGAAATATCGCTGCTGTGCTGTTCAAGTCTTGTTTTTTGATACGGAGATTCGATTTGTGCTGATACAGTATCGTTCTGTATAGTCCAGGGAAGAGTCTGCATCAGGGCAGACGCCGTCATAGCATCGTTAACCGACAACTGTGCTGTAACTGTGCCTCGTAACTGCGCAATTGTAATAGAGCGTCCATCGGCAGTCGTATATACTGTCGTCTGCTGCGGGTCAGGTGAAGACGGATGTTCATCTGCAGAATCGTCGGTAAACGGGGTAATTTCTTCCACGGACACAGGCCCGTCAGTTTCTTCTTCGTCAGATATGTCGGAATTATCCGGCATGATTTCATCATCGGGAGTATATTCTCCATCCGGCGGAATGTCTGTATTTGACCAGGTATCTGCTGTATTTCCAGGAGATTCAAAAGGAATGGCGGATGAATCCTGAATAATTGTATCCGATATATTCCGGATATCCGATGCTGCCGCTGTTTGTTCAGGCGGCAGAGCTCCGCCATCAGGAAAAGGGTGGTTTTGCCCCTGTTCTGATATATCAGCCGGTGGTGGAGCTTTTTCCGGCATTTCGTCCAGTGCGGAAAAATGAGGGATATTCTGCGCGGCCGATAATGTATGCGGTACAGACTGTTCCTGCATTTCCTGTTCAGCAGCAGGCTGATCGCTTGTGACAGAGTCTTTGGAAATCTGATTGATTACATTGACTGCTTGTGAAACAGCCGGTTGAACGGTTCCTTCCTCTTTTGTCTGAGGAACGGCAGCAGCCGTCCCGGAAAGCAGCGCATGAGCCGAATCAATAGCTGCTTTTACTTCTGCCGGTGACACATATTGTGAAAGCCAGCAGAGACGGCTGAATGCAAGTTCCAGTTCGTAGCGGGGAGAAAGCGAGTATCGGATGTCCCTGTAGAGTTGAAGAAAAACAGAAAGCGCACGTTCTGTCTGAATCGTATTCCATGTTTTTAGTACATTTGCGCTGTATCGTTCAGCAGCAGTTCCGAGCAGAGATTCTTTTGTAACACCGTTTTTTATAAGCAGAAGACTTCTGATATAATTTGCACTGTTTGAAATAAGCTGCTCGATAGAGATTCCCGACTGCAGATACCCGTCGAGTACGGTAAGTGCGTCGTCAGGTTTGCCTGCAGCGCATTTTTCAAATAATTGGTTAAGACTGTCTACGCCGACCAGTCCGAGTTTGTCGCGGATTTTATCATACGTGATGTGTCCGTCGCTGAACGCTGTTACCTGGTCAAAAAGCGTATAGGCGTCACGTATTGAACCTGTCGATTCCCGTGCGATCCAGTAAAGTGCTTCATCGTCTGCCTGAATGCCGAGTTCTTTTGCAGCATCAGCGAGAAGATTTTTTGTTTTTTCGACAGATACGAGCCGGAAGTTGAACTGCTGGCAGCGGCTTTTTATTGTTGCAGGTACTTTCTGCAGCTCTGTCGTTGCAAAAATAAACACAACATACGGCGGCGGTTCTTCAATTGTTTTAAGAAGTGCATTAAAAGCACTTGTTGAGAGCATATGAACTTCGTCAATAATATAAATTTTGTATCGGGAAGAATTAGGCGGAAACATAACTTCGTCTTTTATCTGCCGGACGTCATTAACGCTTGTATTTGATGCACCGTCTATTTCTATGACATCCAGACTGGAACCTTTTGTGATTTCCTGACAGTGTGTACATATACCGCACGGAGAAGGAGTCGGACCTTTTTCACAGTTAAGTGCCTTTGCAAGAATTCGTGCTGTAGATGTTTTTCCACAACCGCGCGGTCCGGAAAAAAGATACGCATGGGCAATCTGCCCTTTGGTAATCGAATTTTTAAGCGTTTCGGCAACGAATTCCTGACCGATAAGGTCGTCGAAACGCTGCGGCCGCCTGCGTGTCGCAGTCACTTCGTAGGACATGAGATTACCTCGGTACAGGACAGGATGTCCGGATTTATGTTGCACCATTTTGTAAAAAATGGTGCGGAGGACGATTTTACACGGATGGAAAATCCTCCGGCCGTTACTTCGTAAGACATACAGACAGTTTAGTGTAAAAAAAGAAAATCGGCAATGGAATGAATTAAACAGGACGTACTGCCGTAGTATTTTGTTTTTCATGAGATTTTCTGGCGATATGGCTAAAATACAGGAGTCTGATCATTAAACCTCCTGCCCAGCCTATTGGTGCCGCTATCCATATGCCTTCATATTTTAAATTTGTTCTTGACAATACAGCAGCGACAGGAACCTGCAGAAGGCACAGGGAACCAATTGATGCGATCATAGGAACTATTGATTTCCCATACCCGAGCAGTAATCCGTTCAATATCTGCATGGAAGTAAAAACAAGATAGAAAACTGATACCGTACGTAGATAGCTATTCCCTATTTGAACAACAACCGGATCATGATTAAACAGTGTAATGAAGAAAGATGGAAATATAAATATTATAAGCGAATTAACAGCGGATATGCAGGAACCTATTGCCAGTGCCGATTTTCCTCCCCTGATTATCCGGGCAATTTTTTTTCTTCCATAATTTTGTGCAGTAAAATTAGTCATAGCCTGTCCTAAATTCAGTGCAGGCATTTCAGCGAATGAATCTACTTTTGATGCTGCTGCAAAAGCTGCCATACAGTCTGTACCAAAGCTGTTGATTAAATACTGAATCGACATAAAACCAATACTTACAAAAACAGTCTGAAACGTTGCAGGCATTCCGATTATCAGACTTTTTTTTAATTCCCTGCGGTCAAACTGCAGACTCGAAAAGCTGATAAAATAACCATGATAGAGGTGGTTTATGTAAAGCATACAAATGACAAAAGAAAAAAATTGTGAAATTACTGTTGCAACTGCCGCTCCTGCGATTCCCCGTTTTACTACAGCAACAAGAAATATATCCAGAATTGTATTTATAAGTGCAGCCGCAATTAAAATATAAGTCGGTGTTTTGGAATCTCCGATACCTCTGAGAATGCTTGTCAGTAAAGTATAAATAAAAGAAGGAATTACACCGATAAAGATAATTTTCAAGTATGTGTCTGCAGGTATAAGCAGATTTTCAGGAACCTGAAAAAAAACTAAAATTTTATGCGAGAGACAGATTCCGGCAGATGCCGTAATAATGGACAGAACAGTTATAAATATAAAGCTCGTATCGATTACTTTTTTTATTGCTGACATATTTTTCCCGCCAAAATATCCTGATATCAGTACGCTTGCCCCAAGAGAGAGTCCTGAAGAAACAGCTGTCAGGATAAAATTAATCTGATAACTGAATCCTACTGCAGCAAGGCTTTCTTTTCCCAGAAAATTTCCGACAATTATGCTGTCTGTAACGGTATAAAGCTGTTGAAATATATTTCCCACTAAAATCGGCAAAGCAAAGCAAAGAATCGTTTTTAATTCATTTCCCGTCGTTAAATCTTTCATATAGTTTGTACCCTTACTATGATTGTGGAGATTTTGATAATCTGCTTATAAATTCATCAATATATGTTATAAAAAAAGCATACAATATACATAAATTGATTATATAATTGATATTGTATGCATACAATTATATAATTGTATGCAAGACAATATTTTTTATGGAGGTAGCTATTTTTATGCCGGTAAATTCGTTTGAAAACTATCCGATGGCATGGAAACCGGACAAATCTATGTTGAAAACTCCGATTTATATTTCACTGGCAGAGCTGCTTGAACAGGACATATTGGACGGCAGACTTGCACCGAACACGCTCCTGCCGCCGCAGCGTGAATTAGCAGATTTCCTTGATGTAAATTTAAGTACTATTACACGTGCATTTAAATTATGTGAAATGAAGAGTCTGATCCATGCAACTATAGGTAAAGGTACATTTGTTTCTCCAAATGCAGTTTTTAAAAATTCAGGTATGCAGAATTCTGAGGATTATATAGAGCTAGGCCCTGTTCATCCATATTATCAATTTAATTCCGTAGTAACCGATATGGCGCGGACAATTCTTCAGAGCTTTTGTTCTGAAAGATTGTTTGAATTTGGGGGTACAGCAGAATACAGGCAGCATAAACAGATTGCCCGGAAATGGCTTTCAGAATTCCAGATTGACGTTTCTGATGAAGATATTATTTTGACATCGGGTACGCAGAATGCATTAGTCGTTTCTTTGCTGTCTCTGTTTAAGGCAGGAGACAAAATTGCTGCAGATACGTTTACATATTCGAATTTTATCAATCTTGCAAAGCAGCTGAATATTCAGTTAATACCGATAAATTCGGACTGTCAGGGAGTACTGCCGGACGAACTTGAAAAACAGTGCAGACTGCTTGATATAAAAGGAATCTATTTAATGCCTTCATGTGCGAATCCGACTGGCAATACTATGCCGCTGGAACGTCGGAAAGCAGTCGGTGATATTATAAGCAGACAGAATATAATTTTACTTGAAGATGATACGTACGGTTTTATTGCTGATGACAGAATCTGTCCTATGGCTGCATTAATACCAGAACATACTATTTATCTGCATGGACTGTCAAAATCCCTTTCACCCGGGTTAAGAATTGCGTATCTGGTGGTACCTCATCATTTGCAACAGATCTTTTTAAATACATCAAGTAATATCAATTTGAAAATTCCGCTGCTTAATGCGGAAATTGCAAGTGAACTGATCAGAAACGGAACAGCCCGTGAAATTATAACTAAGAAATGTATACTTTCTGAGGAACGTAACAGATTATACAGTAAGTATTTTAAAACTAATTCGGCTGACTCATGCAATTTTTTCCAGTGGCTTCCGCTTCCATCCGGTTGTAACGGATATAACTTTGAAATTCAGGCAAGAAAGCAGGGAGTAAACGTATTATGCTCCGATCGTTTTGCAGTTGGGAATACATCAGGATTTTCAGCAGTCCGGGTTGCAACCTGTTCTCCTTCTACAATGTCCGAACTGGAAACCGGTTTGCAACGCATCCAGCGGCTCATAGAAGATAATCAGGTTGTTGCTCATAATAACGAGTTCATAGTCTGACAATCCGCACAGAAGGTGCGGCACATTACACACCATTTCGAAGGAATGGTGTGTAAGAGGATTTTACACGGATGTAAAATCTCTGGCATTACCATCCTCCCGATGCGCCGCCGCCGCCGAAGCTGCCTCCGCCTCCCGAGAAACCGCCGCCGCCGCCGCCAAAGCCGGTAAAGTCGTTGTGGTGATCATGCCATGAACGGGAACTGCCCCCGAACAACGGGAACAGAAGCCACGGAAGCCACCAGTGATGCCGGCCGGTCATTCCAGGAATGATCATAAGCCAGACAAAAAGGAAAATTAAGCCGAAAAAAAGTGCGGCAAGTGTATCATTATCAGTCGGCTCATTGCCGCCGGTTGCTACGCTCTTTGTAACCAGTGCGGCGTTGCCGGATGCGATGCCTCCCATGTTTTTTACACCTTTGATGATACCTTTCCCGTAATCACCTGAACGGAATTCTGGTGTAATTACATTGCGGATGATAAGACCACATTTTGCATCCGTAAGTTTATCTTCGAGACCGTAGCCGACTTCTATGCGTACTTTGTGTTCATTCATTGCAACGAGCAGGAGTGCACCGTTGTCCTTACCCTTTTCACCAAGTCGCCATGCCTGTGCAACACGTACACTGTATCCCTGCAGATCTTCATTTTCCAGAGATGGAATCGTAAGTACTGCAATTTGAATGCCGGTGGTATTATCAAGTGACTCAAGATAGTCGGACAGTTCCGATTTTTCGGTGGCGGAGAGAATATCCGCTTCATCCATGACTCTGTTTGTAAGTGCCGGTATATCAAGCGAAAAAGCGGGAAAAACAGCAGTAACTACAGATATGGTGAGTATGGCTGCGAGTCTGGTAATACGTGCAGGGGGTGTAATGATTTTACTTATTAATACCATTCTGAATCCTCCAGTACGGTAAGACCGTCGGGAAGCTCGTCCGGGTTTTCTTTATGGGCCGGAAAATTCCGTGCAAGCAGATCTCCGCATTTTTCAACAGCATTGATAAATCCTGTTTTTGCATTGCCTGCTTTGATGTCGGCAGCGAGTCCTTCTGAAATAATTTTCCACAGATCCGGTGAAATCTTTTGAGAAATACCGCGGTCGGCAATAATACGTACTTGTCGTTCCATATATGAAACGAATATAAGTATGCCTGAATGCTCTGCTGTTTCATATATGCCGCTTTCGGAAAAATGGCGCATTGCCCGGCGAGTGACGCAGGCATTACGGACAATTTTCGGAATTACGATACGGTCAAGTGCCGGAATATTACAAAGATAAAACGATGCGGCAATTGATGCAAAGCAGACAAGGCCGTATAAAGCCGGAAGCGCCCATATGCGCTGTGTCCAGGTAATACGTTCATATATGCTATTGATTTTTCCTGCGAAAGGCAGCAGTACTGCAAATATAAGTACTGAAATGCATACGGAAGCAAGAAGCTCCCAGAATGCATAGTGCGCACTTTCTGCCGTAACGGCCGTTTCAATTTCGCCGGTTGTTTTGATTTCAGCTTTTTTTACCGCTTCGGAAATCTCTTCAAAATCTTTTTGCGAAAGCTGAAGTTTTTTCAGCATCGTTTTAGTCTTCATGTTGTTATTCCTTAAAATTGTACTTTTGGAGCAGTCTGTGCTTCTGTCGATGCTGCAAAGTACTGCTTTTTTTCAAAGTTAGACATATTTGCGATGAAGTTGTTCGGGAATGTCCGGATAAATGCGTTGTATGTTTTTGCAGAAGTGTTAAAACGGTTCCGTGCAACAGTAATACGGTTTTCGGTTCCTTCGAGCTGATCCTGCAGTGCAAGAAAATTCTGGTCGGCTTTCAGGTCAGGATAATTTTCTGTTACCATAAGCAGCCGCTGAAGACTGCTGCCGAGTTGATCCTGTACCTTCTGATATCTGGCAAAAGCCTGAGGATCGGTAAGAATTTTTTCATCTACATTTACCACTCCGCCTGCTTTTGAACGTGCTTCTGCAACCTGTGTGTATACGTCGCTTTCATGCGAAGCATACCCTTTGACTGTTGCAACAATATTCGGTATAAGGTCATACCGGCGCTGATACTGATTCTGAACTTCCGCCCACTGACTTGTTACATCCTCATCCATTGTGACCATTTTATTGTAAGTGCCTGCTCCACACTGGACGAACAAAAGCACAACTGCCGCAATAACAGCGATAATGATAATCGCTTTTTTAGCACCTTTAGACATGTTAACTCCTGTAAAAAAAAACCTTCAAATAATAATATACACACTTTTTACTTAAAAAAAAATATGAAAACGAAAAGTGTGTTCCGGCAGTAAATAAAAGGCTTTTGAAAACTGTTTACTATTGAATAAATCCATTTTTATGGATATCCTGCCTATATATAGAATAACATGAGCAGAGTATTCTGTTCGTTTATATTTGATAAATGTTGTTTTTATGGAGTACTTATGGCAGCAGATAAATACGATTTTACCATCGAAACATTGGGACCGTGCAAAGTTCAGTCTCCGATTCAGCTTTCAACGGTAGTAGGTGATTACCGCGCAAATTATGTAAAAGATGATTCGTGCGTACGTTACCGGGTGAACGTATACGGCGGCAAAGATCAGGATGACCAGACATCGTCAAACCTTATGCAGAAGGCCGGGCCTCGTGAGTTTATTTATTTTGATCCGAAACATGTCAAGGCCGGTATTTGTACGTGCGGAGGTCTGTGTCCGGGGCTTAACGATGTGATCCGTGCAATTGTCCGTTGTCTGTATAACCGCTACGGTGTACGCCGTATTCTTGGTTTCCAGTACGGATTTAAAGGCTTTTTTGCAGATGAAGGGTTTAAAACAATCGAACTTACCCCTGATAACGTTGATGAAATTCATAAAATCGGCGGCTCCTTTCTTGGAACAAGCCGTGGTGGCGGCGAACGCGTAGCCGATATTGTCGACTGTGTTGAAAAAATGGACGTTAATATGCTGTTCATCATCGGTGGAGACGGTACGCAGCGCGGTGCGCTCGATATTGCCAACGAGGTAGACAAAAGGGGACTGAAAGTTTCAGTTATAGGTATTCCAAAAACAGTCGATAACGATCTTCAGTTCATAGACCGTTCGTTCGGTTTTGAAACTGCTGTTGAACGGGCAAAGGAAGCTGTAGCTTCAATACATATGGAAGCGCATTCTCAGATTAACGGAATAGGCCTTGTTAAGCTTATGGGACGCGAGTCGGGGTTTATTGCGGCAGCAACAGCACTTGCAAGCCACGAAGCCAACTTCTGTTTAATTCCGGAAGTACCGTTCGATCTTGACGGACCGAACGGACTGCTTGAAAATCTGAAGGCGCGTCTTATTGAACGCCATCATGCAGTTATTATAGTTGCCGAAGGTGCAGGCCAGGAGCTTCTTACAAAGACGAATCAGAAAGACGCATCAGGAAATATCAAACTTGCGGATATCGGTATTTATCTCCGGGATCAGATTACGAAGTATTTTAAGGACCAGCATTTTCACAATAATCTTAAATATATTGATCCTGGCTATCAGATCCGTGCATCGGTTACGACGGCAAACGATTCTATTTATTGTGAACGTTTGGGAAACAACGCTGTTCACGCAGCTATGGCGGGAAAAACGAAAATGGTCGTGGGGCTTGTCCACGATAAATTCGTACATATCCCTATCAGTGCTGTAACAATGCACCGCAATGTTGTTGATCCTGAAGGTGCGATGTGGCGTGATGTTCTTGATGCAACTTCACAACCTATTATGATGGTAAACAATATTGAGGCTGCCCGCGAGCGTATGGCAAAAGCTGTTGCCGACGGAAGAAAAAAACCGTCGGAAAAATAATAAAAAACACATCCGTATAAAATTTTGTTTGTATGATATACAAAATAAAGCGCCCTGTTTCGCGAAGAAACAGGGCGCTTTATTTTTTTTACCTGATGTTTTTAATTACGCTTGTTTACGGGTAAACACTCTGGCTGCTTCGATAAGCTGCATAACAGCAAGAACGAAGAGTACAATTGCAATTATAGAAAGCGGCATGAATCCGCCCGGCTGAAAGTTCTTTATGATTATCAGTATGAGTGCGGTGAACGTAACAGCAAACATAAAAATCATCGGAATAATTGTTTCAAATGAATGTTTTCCTTTGTTCAGAACCCACGCTGTGATGGCGAGAAGGGCAAGAGCTGCAAGCAGCTGGTTTGCCGAGCCAAAAATCGGCCATACTTTTGCATAGCCTGCAACGAGGAAGATAACAGAAACAGCAACAGTAAGAATCGTTGCAATATACATATTTCCTGCAGCTTTCGTTACGATATTCGGTTTCTTTGCTCCTTTTGCAAGTTCCTGAAGAAGATATCGTCCGATTCGTGTTGCTGTATCAAGAGAGGTAAGGGCAAAAGCTGAGTACGCAAGCGTAACGAATACTTTTCCAAGCTGAAGGCTAATTCCGAATGTGTTCATGAATTCTGCGACACCATTGGCGAATACAACCGCCGGCGTTCCGAGTTTTTTCCCGTCAGCGATAGTAGTCAGTCCGTCTTTACTCAGATAACAGACGACAATGAGTGCGACTATGGCCAGAAGCCCTTCAACAAGCATTCCACCGTATCCTATAAGCTGTCCGTCAGGTTTGGCTTTTCCAAGCTGTTTTGACGTTGTACCTGAAGAAATAAGTGAATGGAAACCTGATATGGCACCGCATGCTACTGTTACGAAGAGCACGGGGAACAGTGTACTGCTGCCAACTGTAAAGCTGGTGAAGGCTTCCATATTTACTGCCGGATGTTTTACGAATACTCCAATGACGGCTCCGGCCATCATTGCATAAAGCAGAAACGAGCAGAGATAGTCGCGCGGCTGCAAAAGAAGCCAGACCGGAAGAACCGATGCGGCGAAGATATAGAAAATAAGAATAACGCGCCATTCGGTTACATTGAATTTGAGGACAGGGCAGAAGTAACCAATAACGATTGCGCCTGCAACAAGAACGACGCCCAGAATAGTGCTTACTCCGAGCGGTGCATGGAGTTTATTTCGTGCGAATCCGAAAAGAAATGCAAGAGCAATAAAAATAATGGAAGCTGTACCTGACTGCGGGCCGGTAAGGTTTCCGGAAGAAGGGTTGTAAGCAAATGTTTTTGCACAGATATCGGTAAAAGCTGCAACAACAAGTGTAATGGTTACCCATGCATACCAGTTGAATATTGTTTGTGCACGTTTTGACACATTTGTTTTTATAATTTCTCCGATGGATTTACCGTCGTTATTGATTGATGCAACGAGTGCTCCAAAATCGTGAACGCCGCCGAAGAATATAGAACCGACGACAATCCAGAGATATACAGGAAGCCATCCGAAGACAGCTGCAAGAATCGGTCCTGTAATCGGTCCTGCGCCTGCAATTGATGAGAAATGGTGTCCGAAAAGAACGCGGGCGTCTGTGGGCACATAGTCCATGTTGTCCTGCAGACGGTGTGCAGGAGTTTCTTTTATGTCTGCAAGGCCCCATTTTTTTGCAAGATGGCCGCCGTAGCAGATGTAGGCAATCAGAAAAAACACAATTGCCGAAATAAGAATGACCAATGAGTTCATCCTATCCCCCTTATTTATAGATATTTGAAGTGCCCGTAAAATCATTCCGGTTTCTGCGGGTTCCTCATTTTATTAAGATTTGTGACCGTTTAAGGCGGGTACAAAAATCTTTTTTTCCAGACGGCCTGCCGGATTTGTATATACTTTTCCGGATACAAGGTCTACAAGGATTGTCTTACTTTCGGCATATCCCCAGAAATAAAAACGGAGCGCTTTGCTGAAATGAAAACGTTTTACAAGTTTAACTGCTTCCTTTTCCGGCGATTCTGCGACGAATACCCGCGTGACGACGGTAGATTTGTGGTGACGCGATGGTTCCGTGTATTTTAGTGTCAGATCGGGCAGCCCGGTAAGTTCCGCACGGATAAAAGACGGATCTGCATTAAATGAAACCAGACAGATTTCTTTCGAGTCATAGAAATCCATTACGTTTTCTTTAAAAAGAACCGTTTGTGTTTCGCGTGCAGTGTACTTTGCGGACAGATCGTATCTTTCCCCGCAGCAGATGCTGTTATCCGACAGATCAAAATATTTTTCAAACCGCTGAGTCAGAAGCGCTCTATAATCATCAATTTTCATCAATATTTACATTATACAGTGTTTGTTAACTTAGTCAATCAATGTTGAATAAATGTAGTATAATTAAAATCTGAATATATTGCGGAATGCTGTGATTTTGTTCATAATAGACAAAAAGGAGCGGTTGATAAAAATACATCCGTATATTTTTATCAACTGTAGTTGTTCAAGCGCTGCTTTCACAACTACGATTTACGGCATCCCTGCCGTACCGCTGACGCGGAGTTTTTATAGGAGCAGTTGATATGAAACCTGTAGTTTTGGCGGACGAATTAAGAGCAAATGAATATCCCGGACGGGGAATTGTTGTCGGACGGTCGGAGGACGGATTGTACGGGGTAACAGCCTATTTTATCATGGGCCGCAGTGAAAACAGCCGCAACCGTGTTTTTGTAACTGACGGAGAGGGGATCAGAACGCAGGCTTTTGATCCGTCTAAAATGAAAGATCCGAGCCTTATTATTTACCCTCCGGTCCGCGTGCTTGGTACAAAAACAATTATAACGAACGGAGATCAGACAAATACGGTTTATGACGCAATGGATCACCAGATGACGTTTGAACAGTCGCTGCGCAGCCGGGAATTCGAGCCTGATTCACCGAATTTTACTCCGCGTATTTCCTGTGTCATGCATATTGAAGGTGGTAAATATAATTACGCACTTTCTATACTTAAGAGCGGAAACGGCAATCCTGAAAGCTGTAACAGGTTTACGTTTGCATATGAAAACCCGCAGAATGGTACGGGCCACTTTATTCATACATATATGGGCAATGGAAATCCTCTGCCGGGCTTTGAAGGCGAACCAACGCCTGTTTGTATTACAGGACATATCGACGATTTTACGAAGCAGATATGGAACAGCCTGAATGCAGATAATAAAGTATCGCTGTTTACCCGTTTTATTGAAATCAGAACCGGAAATTATGAAAGCCGGATTGTAAATAAGAATAAATAGTACTATAGTATTATTTATATGTAATAAAATACCTATAACAACGTTTTAGTTGCTTAATTATTATAATAATAGTAATATTCATGCTTATAAGGATATTACTATGAATTTTGATGCTATTGAACACCGTGCATTTGATAATTATTGTTATCCGCTTAATAAAGAAGAGCTTGAGATAAACATGCGTACGGGCAGCGATATAAAAAAGATATTCCTTGTATGGGGGGATCCGTTTGCAGGCGGTATACTCGGTGGAAACTGGGAATGGAAAGGTACCCGCGTTGAAATTACGAAGGTCAAGGAACTGCAGAAATTTCTGTGGTGGACAATTGTTGTCAAACCGGAGTTCCGGCGCTGCCGGTATTATTTTGAACTGCACGCCGACGACGGAGTATTTTACTGCTGCGAGGACGGTTTTTATACGGAAAAAGAATTCAAAACATTACCGTTCAATCTTTCCTGTTTTACGTTTCCATGGATGAATCCTGCTGACATATGTACACCTCCTGACTGGCCGAAGACAACGGTATGGTATCAGATTTTTCCTTCCCGGTTCAGCAGAGGAGAAGGAGGCTGCAAAGGTGCGCTTGCAGGGAGAATTCTTAGAACATGGGCAGGCCCTGAACAGACTGTGACGAATGAAGAAGAATACGGAGGAAACCTGCAGGGAATAACCGACAGACTTGACTACCTTGCCGGTTTGGGTATTACGGGAATCTATCTGAATCCGGTGAATCTTTCCCGTACGCAGCATAAATATGATACGACAGATTATCTTGAGATAGATCCGTCGTTCGGTACAAAGTATGATATGAAACATCTTGTATCAGAGGCTCATAAGCGCCATATACGAGTAATGCTGGACGGTGTTTTTAATCATTCGGGCTGGGACTTTTTTGCATGGCAGGATGTGCTTAAAAACAGAGAAAAATCAAAATATGTCGGCTGGTACATGATAAACGATTTTAATTTTCCGGCACAACCGGGAAACAATTCGCGTGATGGTAAATATTTTGCGTTTGCGTTTGCCGATGCTATGCCGAAACTTAATACGAATAATCCTGAAGTAACCGGATATCTTTTGAAAGTCTGTGAGACATGGGTAAAGGAATACGACATCGACGCACTCCGCCTTGATGTTGCAAATGAACTTTCTCATGTGTTCTGTCAGGAACTGCAGAAACATATGAGGGCACTTAAGAGTGACTTTTATATTATCGGGGAGATATGGCATAATTCACTGCCGTGGCTGCGGGGGAACGAATTTGACGCAGTCATGAACTATCCGCTGCAGAATACAATTTCCAATTTTACACTTACTGATTCTATGACGGTAAAACAG
>JBAYAJ010000048.1:0-15482 GCA_041669845.1 Treponema sp. | reverse complement strand
AGCACGCGCAATAGATACACGCTGCTGCTGACCTCCGGAAAGTTCACACGGATAATTATCAGCCTTCTCAGAAAGCCCTACCCGGATCAAAAGCTGCATCGCTGTATGCTCAGCCTCATTCTTCGACCTGCCAAGCACGTGCATTTGTGCATCGGTAATATTTTTCAGCACTGAATAATGCGGAAACAGATTAAAATTCTGAAATACAAGGCCAACAGTACGTGCAATATTCCGCTGTGTTTTTTTGTCGGCATATGTACCGTTGCTTACAAGCTTCTTCCCGCAGACAGTAATCGAACCGCCCGAAACGGACTCCAGCTGCGTAATACAACGAAGAATCGTAGACTTACCGCTGCCCGATGGTCCAATGATACCAAGTACTTCACCTTTGTATACGGAAAACGATATATCTTTTATAACATCCGTTGCTCCGAACGATTTTGAGAGATTCTCAACTCTGATGATTTCTTCTGACTGTTCCATGCACAACCTGTTTAGATTCATTTGTAATATGCAAGTTTCTTTTCTAACTGCAGAAATATTGCTTCGACAACCCAGTTCATAACAAAATAGAATACACCGGCAACAAGAAGCGGCATAAATGAAAAAAGCCGGCTCTGTGTTTCCTGTGCCACACGAAGCAGTTCTGATACTCCTATAACCTGTACAAGAGCTGTATCTTTCACAAGCGTAATCACTTCATTCCCCATTGCAGGAATTATCCGTTTTACAACCTGTGGTAGTATTATATAAAAAAACGTCTGATTTTTAGTATAGCCAAGTACCTTTGCAGCTTCATACTGTCCTGGCGGGATCGATTCAATACCACCACGGTATATTTCTGCAAAATATGCAGCATAATTAATAATAAGCGCCACGTTAGCGGCAAGAAAACGAGGCCATGTAACACGTATATTCGTACCGGTTTTTTTATTTACCCAAATGCATAACAGACTTGGTCCAAAATATACGACAAGCAGCTGAAGCATAAGCGGAGTACCACGAATAATGAGAAGAAATAATTTTGTAACTGTTGAAAGTATTCTGTTTCTTGTCATTCGTCCGGCCATAACAGGCAAAGCAAGCGGCACGGCAAAAAGCAGTGTAAGAAAGAATACTTCCAGCGATGTTACAGTTCCCTGAAGCATCGCCTGGAGCATTTTTATCATTTATCTACCAATAACAGAAATATCACGTCCGAACCATTTCATGGAAATGGCCGTAACAGTTCCGTCCTTCTGCATGTCTTCAAGTGTCTTCTGTACTTCGTCGCGCAGTGCCATATCACCTTTGCGGAAGGCAACACCATACTCTTCCTGTGACAACGGTTCATCAATAATCTTGAATGGTTTCCCCGTCGCTTTTATACTATAGTTTGCTACAACACTGTCCATAACAACACCGTCTACACCACCGATAGAAAGGTCATTAAGCGCTGTTACATTATCCTTGAACGTAATCTGTTTCTTTACAGAACCGGCAAAGGCAGCATTACCGTCGACTGCTTCCTGTGCGCTTGATCCGCTTTGCAGACCGACAATTTTTCCTTTCATATCAGCCAGTGATTTTATACCGCTGTCACTGCGAACGACAAGAACCTGTTCATTATTCAGATACGGTTTTGTAAAAGCAAGCGCAGCCTCGCGTTCTTCTGTCATTGTAAAACCGTTCCAGATACAGTCAATCTTTCCTGTATTAAGTTCCATCTCTTTTGCATCCCAGTCAATCGGCTGTGCTTTGAATTCGACACCGAGTCGTTTTGAAACTTCCTTCGCAAGATCGATATCGTAACCGACGATTTCATTGTCTTCATCACGAAAACCGAGAGGAGGGAAAGAATCATCAAGACCGAGAATAAAAACTCCACGACTTTTGAGGTCTGCAAGAGACGAATCTTCTGCTGTTTTAACTGCCTTCCTGCATCCTGTAAAACACACTGCAAAAAAAAACGTGCTGAAAATTGCAATTTTCACTAATTTCTTCATAGATATCTCCTTTTATTTATATTAATCATAATTCTTCAAGATCCTGAACATCGTCACCTGCATTCTCTGAAGTAAAAACACTCTCTGACGCATTGTCATAATCCAGCACAATGCCCTCTTTCTGTTCCAGGAGCTGATATACTTCTACTGGTCTGCGGACACCTTTTAAAGTGACATGTCCCAGCTCCGCACAGACAAAATAATCCTTTACCAGTTCATACGTACTTCCGCTTATAAGAACAGACGTATTGAAATCTTTGTTGGCATTTTCAAGTCTCGACGCAATATTGACGTTGCTTCCGATCACAGTATAATCCAGACGCTGCATTGACCCAACATTTCCAACAACCATATCGCCTGAATTAATACCTATTCGTGTAAAAAGAGGTACTGTTATAAGTCCTTCCCGGATAAGCTGTTCGTTAAGTAATTTTTCCATGCGTTTCATGCGCAGAGCGGCAAGACAGCAGCGGACTGCATGATCTTTGAGTTCATGGGGAGCACCAAAGAAAGCCATAATCGCATCACCTTCAAACTTGTCGATTGTACCGCCCAGCGCAATTATAACCTGGCTCATCTCATTGAGATACATATTAAGGACACGAACGAGCAGTATAGGATCCATACTGTCAGCAAGAGGGGTAAACCCCTGAAGATCAGTGAATACGCAGGTAAGAAATTTTTTTTCACCGCCAAGATGAATAGTATCGGGATTGTGAAGAATATCCTTTACAATATCAGGAGAGACATAATGAGAAAATGCGTCCTGAAGTCTGTTCCGTTCTTCGCGTGCCATATCAGCTTCACAGTACAGTAAAGCTTTATTCAGAATGCGGATAACAGGCATAAGCAGCTTCAGCTGTCCGTTTAAAAAAACTTTATCACTTTCTGCTGCCCCTATAAAAACACAGCCAACTGATGTCGACCGCGGCCGGTAAGGAATCGACAGGCATCCTGATGGATGAAAAAAAACGACATCACAATCAACAGCCCCAGCTTTACGTTCCTGTATATATTGGCTGCTCTGGCATTCAGATGATTTTCGTTTGATGCAATATTGTATTTTTGAACTGTTATTGTGTATGTCAGCATAAAAAAAAATGAATTTAGAATTCATTCTGGCGATAATCCACTCCGAAATTACACGGTACACATCATGAGGTTTTGTAAAAACTACAAGTTTACGTTCCAGAATATCATATTCTGTTTCTGAGAGAGTTATTTTTGTATATTCTCCAGGCTTGAGTTCATCGCTGTTCATTCTGAATCAGTTTTCCCCGTCCGAAACAAATTTCCGGAGCTGTGCTATCTGTTCCTTCACACGTTCCGGTGCCGGTCCGCCTTCTGTTTTTCGGGAGGCAACACAGGCAGCCGGTGTTATCAATCTGTATATATCGTCTTCAATAAGTCCTGAACACGATTTAAAATCGGCAATTGGTAAATCTTCAAGACGACATTCTTTTTCAATGGCAATACGTACTGCCTTTGCTGAAACTCCATGTGCTGTACGAAATGGCATTCCTTTGCGGACAAGATAGTCTGCAATATCTGTTGCATTCAGAAAGCCACTTTCACAGGCTGATGCCATTTTCAGTGTATTCCACTTTGCAGTAGAAATCATCTGCGTAAAAACAGATATGCATGAACTGACGGTATCGAATCCGTCGAATAAACTTTCCTTATCTTCCTGCATGTCGCGGTCGTATGCAAGAGGTAGCCCTTTCATCATTGTAAGAAGTGCAAAAAGATCCCCGTACACGCGGCCTGTCCGTCCTCGTATAAGCTCGGCAAAATCAGGATTTTTTTTCTGTGGCATAATTGAACTGCCGGTCGACCACTGTTCACTTAAATCAATAAACGAAAATTCTGATGTAGACCATAATACTATCTCTTCGCAGCAACGCGAAAGATGGGTCTGTAAAAGTGCAAAGGCCGACGCAAGTTCAATACAGTAATCACGATCTGAAACACTATCCAGAGAATTCTGAGTTACCCCGTCGAAACCGAGAAAATCAGCTTCCATTTTTCTGTCAAGAGGAAGGCCGCTTCCTGCAAGTGCACAGGTTCCGATTGGAGAAAACGAAAGACGCTTAAGCGCATCCGTAAAACGTCCATAATCCCGCGTAAACATCCATGCCCATGCGCATAAATGATGAGCAAGTGTTACAGGCTGGGCATGCTGCATATGTGTAAAACCGGGCATAAGTGAATCAATATGATTTTCAGCAATATCAGCAAGAGTTTTTACAAGATTAACTATTTTTTTCTGAAGTTCAGGAACAGCCCTCCGCAGATACAACCGTTCATCGAGAGCAACCTGATCGTTCCGGCTTCGGCCGGTATGAATCTTTTTCCCCGATTCACCGATACGATCGGTAAGAACTGCTTCAATAAAAGAATGAATATCCTCTGCAGAATAATCTACACACAGGCTGCCTGACATCAAGTCCCTTTCAATTGAATCAAGACCCGTAATAATCCGTTCTGCCTCTGCCTGCTGAATTATTCCAGTTTCCGCAAGCATCCGGGCATGAGCTTTACTGCCACAGATATCATCAAGAGCCATCCGTTCATCATTATGAATCGAGGTCTCAAATGCGACGGCTGCAGCGTCCGGCCCTTTCTCAAAACGTCCGTGCCAGAGAGCAGCATGATTATCAGCTGTCATGGTACCATGCTTATTCATAAATTTAAGTATAACGTAAACAGTATCTTTTTACAACGATTTGATATATAGTACTACTGTAAAAAAATAGAAAACAGAGGTTCCATATGTATAAAATAATAACACTTGGACTGCTGCTTGCATTTGCTGCACCTGTACTTTTTGCGGTCGAAATCGATACAGCACTGCTGGACACGGCAAAAAAAGTACAATATATCGAGGACAAAACTTCCGTATCAGGACGTTTTTACAATACTGACAAGCAGATACGCGACATGGGACGTATGCTTGGTAACAGCATACAGTATCAGGAAAAAATTCAGAAAAAACTGAATCCGTATGCAAGCGGAGCCCCATCATACAAATACAAAGTGATGCGTATCTATTCTTCCAGCGACAAAGCAGGCGCAGATATTATCTACATAGGAAAATCGGCAAACGTAACAACGTCAAAGTGTCTGTTCCGCATTATCTCGGGTTATATAGAAAAAGCATATGATATACCAATGACTCAGGCCGATATAATTGCAGAAAAAATATGCTGGTGGAACAATAACCACTATAAAGACAAAGATTATTTTGTCACAAATTTCAATTCAAAAATATTAGACGCGTTCAGCGACAGGACATCTATAATAGGTCTTGCAGCTTCATGGAAATACTGGCCGGGACGAACGCGGATCATAATTCCGTTCGTCTTAGTACAAAAGAAGATCTATTCAGCAACAGAACCTGTACAAAGCGATAAAATAAAGACAGAATCACAAAAATCTGTTGATCAAACAACACAGACAAAAAAATCTACAACAGAAAATATGACTCAGGACTATAAGATTCTATTCAGCATCCTTACTGCTTCCGCTGTTCTGCTCGTTATCCTTATTATTAACGTAATTTATGGTATACACAAAAATAACCAGTAAAATAAAAACGGCAGTTGTCCTCATAAATAATGCAACTGCCGTTTTACTTTTAAAAACTACATTTTAGTACTGCAGCTTTCTATCTTCTTCCTATCACATCACGTCTCTGTCGTTCAAGACTTTTCGCCGGATGTGTATAAGTTGTAAATATGAATATTGCAAGAAATATCATAGCAACAATCACACCGGTAACATATGAAATTGTAATACCCTTCATTCCCAGACGTCCGAAGTTGAAACATTCCGGTGCATACATAAGATACGTAACAGATACGGCCGACATAAACGTTGCCGGAACAACTGCAATCCAGCAGCGGTTTTTGTTCGGGTAATTCGTTGCAAGATATGCAGATGCAGTCCAAAGGACTATCATTGCAAGTGTTTGATTCGACCATGAGAAATACCGCCACACAACACTATAGTTAATGAATGAAATTCCATAGCCGATAAGCAGAAGAGGAACTGCAGTCGAAAGGCGTACTTTTATATCTTTATCGTCAAGTTTAAACCAGTCAAAGATTACCATGCGTGCGCTGCGGAAGGCAGTATCTCCTGACGTAATCGGGCAGACAATAACACCAATAAGAGCAATTGCACCGCCGACTGTTCCGAGAAGGCCAGTACAGATTGCATATACTGATTTTGATCCGCCGCCGCCCATCTTCAGCAAACTCTCAAGACCATTCGTGCCGTCTTTATTCCAGAAAAATGCGATTGCTGCAGAAGCCCATACCATGGCTATGATTCCTTCACAAACCATTGCACCGTAAAAAATCTTACGACCGTCTTTTTCATTGCAAATCGTACGTGAAACAATCGGAGCCTGAGTTGCATGGAATCCGGATATAGCCCCGCAGGCGACTGTTATAAACATAAGCGGCCAGATCGGTTTCTGCGATGCTGCCGGATACAAATTTGCAAGCGTGAGTTCCATCATTGGACGGTTTCCATTATTAATCATTGTTGCAACAGAAACACCAACGGCCATGACAATAAGGAATATACCAAAAATCGGATACAAACGTCCGATAATTTTATCAACAGGCAAAAGTGTTGCAAGAAAATAATAAATAAGAATAACGATTGTCCATACCTTTATATTCAGCCATTCCGGAGTAAGAATTGCAAGAAGGCCGGCAGGTCCCACCATGAAGACAACACCGACCATAACAAGCAGAACGACACTGAATACCCTCATAACATTCTTCATAACCGGTCCCAGATACTTACCGGTAATTTCGGAGATACTTGCACCGTCATTGCGGACAGAGAGCATACCCGACATGTAATCATGTACTGCACCCGCAAAAATCGTACCACCTACAATCCAAAGATAAACACTCGGCCCCCACAATGCACCGGAGATAGCACCGAAAATCGGTCCCAACCCCGCAATATTAAGCAATTCTATAAGAAAAGCTTTTGCGTTTGAAATGGGAACATAATCGATACCATCAGGATTTGCAACAGCCGGAGTCGGTCTGTTTGCATCAGGTTGGAAAATTTTCTCAGTCAGTTTTCCATACAGGAAGTATCCCGCAACAAGCAGTGCGATACACAAAAAGAATGTAATCATTTAACCCTCCAAATTAAGCAGTTTAATCCAGAATACACCTGTTGAACTAAATTGTTAAATCAAAGGAAATACATGAATACGATACCGGATAATTGAAGTATCTCTATTATATCTATTATCTAGTAGCAGTTTTGTTTATTTTATTTGTTTTTTTTCATCCAATTCGTAATTCCGGTGACAACATCAGCATCTATATCATGCTCTACCCGGCATGCGTTTTTCTCGGCCTGATCTTCCGGTACACCAGTAATTTTTACAAGAAATTCAGTAAGCAGGCGGTGACGTGAATAAACATCAGATGCTTTTTCCTGTCCTTTCTTTGTAAGATGAAGCTCGGTACCTTCAGTAAAATCAAGATAGCCACCATCCTTAAGGATGCCCATTGCACGACTTACACTCGGTTTTGAAACACCAAGTTTTTTGGCTACATCAACGGAATGAACAACACTTTTCTCATTTTGAATCATAAGGATTGCTTCAAGATAGTCTTCACCGGATTCATACATGCTTACTTCAACTCCATAATAAGCTGGTCCACCGGTTTTCCGGGAGGAATCATCGGAAGGACCATCTCATCAATGTCGATTATAGCATCTATGACAGCAGCTTTGCCAGAAGAAAGCGCTGCATCAAATGCTTCGCTGTATTCCGCTTCATTCCCCGCTCGATACCCCTGAATACCATATGCCTCAGCAAGCTTGACAAAATCCGGACCAAAGTCGAGAGTTGTCTGACTGTAGTGTTTCTCATAGAAAAGAGTCTGCCACATACGAACGTTGCCGAGTGCTCCGTTGTCTACAACAACGATTATAACAGGCAGATTGTAATGACTGATTGTTGCAAGCTCATTACAGTTCATGCGGAACGAACCGTCTCCGGCAAAATGGACGACAGTACGTCCTGGATTGGCTATTTTGGCGCCGATAGCAGCACCTGTGCCGTATCCCATCGTTCCAAGACCTCCTGATGTAAGGAATGTCCGCGGCAGTGTAAAATTATAGAACTGTGCAGCCCACATCTGATGCTGACCTACTTCAGTTGTAATAATAGTATCATCACGGACTTTACTGTTTACATATTCATAGATAAATTTCGGCGACAGCAGTTCTTTCTTCATATAGCTAGAGGGAACATTCTTTTTCCATTCATCAATCTGCCTGTTCCAGTCAGAAACAGGCTTCACAGAAATAAGAGGAAGCAGTCTTGTAAAAATATCCTTTATATTACCTATAAGTGCATCATTCACCCGTATATTTTTATTAACTTCAGCAGGATCAATATCGATCTGAACAACTTTCGCATGATGCGCAAACCTTTTAGGATCGCCGATAACCCGATCACTGAATCGTGTGCCGACAGCAAGAAGTAAATCGCTCTTTTCAACTGCCATGTTAGACGCCAGCGTACCATGCATACCAATCATACCGGTTGCAAGGGGATGTCTGTTCGGGAAGGCAGCTTTTCCCATGAGGCTCATAGCAACAGGAATATTCGCGCGTTCAGCAAGAGCCTTCAATTCCGTACATGCGTCGGAAATGATAATGCCGCCGCCGGCATAAATAACTGGACGCTGTGCAGCATTTATTGCATCTGCGATCTTTGCAACTGCGGCATCTGACGGCTCCTCTATTTTTATAATACGGCGAAGGTTTGCCTTCTGTGCAGCAAGCTGCGCTTCACTTGAAATCCCGGACGCTGCCGGTACATATTCACACAACGCTGAAGTTATATCTTTTGGAATGTCAATAAGGACTGGACCCGGTCGTCCTGTCTTTGCAATAAGAAAGGATTCCCTGATTGTATCTGCAAGTTTCGTCACATCGCGTACAATAAAATTATGCTTTGTAATCGGCATAGTGACACCCGTAATATCAATTTCCTGAAAACTGTCCTTTCCGAGCTGATCTGTCGTCACATTACACGTAATTGCGACAACAGGGACAGAATCCATATATGCTGTTGCAATACCAGTAACAAGGTTCGTAGCACCCGGACCGCTCGTTGCCATAACAACACCAACTTTTCCTGTAGAACGTGCATAGCCATCCGCAGCGTGAGCTGCTCCCTGTTCATGGGCAGTAAGAATATGGCGGATACGGCTGCTGTTTTTATAAAGCTCATCATACACGTTAAGTATTGCACCGCCCGGATAACCAAATACGGTGTCTACGCCCTGCTCGAGCAGGCACTCAATTACAATTCTTGCACCAGTATATTTCATATATAAATTTCCTGCATAAATCAGTAAACATGCCGCTGACAGGCATTCTGATTATAAAAATAATACAGTCGGAGAGTGATCTGTCCCCCTCCCGTACAAAATAAATCACAGTATAACACCCTGCTATACACAGAACGGCTTTTCTATAGATTATTCCAGAATGGCACCTTTATCCGCCGAAGAAACAAGCTTTGCATAACGAGCAAGATAGCCTGTTGTCACTTTCGGTGCTGGAGCTTTCCATCCAGCTCTGCGCTTTGCAAGTTCCTCATCGCTCACCTCAAGCGTAATTTTGTATGCATTGATGTCGAGCGTGATCCTGTCACCTTCCTGCACTAATGCAATCGGTCCGCCTACTGCGGCTTCCGGTGAACAATGTCCGAGCGAAGCTCCGCGTGTTGCACCGCTGAACCGTCCGTCGGTAATAAGTGCAACCTGCTTATCCAGTCCCTGCCCCGCAAGAGCAGCCGTAACTGCAAGCATTTCACGCATTCCCGGCCCACCTTTTGGTCCTTCGTAACGAATTACGACAACATCTCCTGCTTTTATCTGCTGCTTCTGCACAGCAGCCATAGCTTCACTTTCGTCATCAAATACGCGCGCAGGTCCTGTATATTTCATAAGTTCTTTTGCACATGCACTTCGTTTTACAACAGTACCGTCAGGAGCAAGATTACCAAACAGGATGGCTATACCGCCGTTACTCGAATACGGATTGTCTATCGGACGAAGAATTTCAGGATTCCGGTTTACGGCATTCTTGATATTCTCCGCAATTGTCTTTCCTGTCGCCGTAATAAGATCTGTCTTTATAAGTTGTTTCTTTGCAAGCTCTGCAAGGACAGCCTGAACACCACCTGCATCGTCGAGTTCACATATGAATGTATGTCCTGCCGGTGCTAAATGACAGAGATTCGGTGTATGCTCGCTGATTTCGTTTATCATGTGCAGATCAATATCAATTCCCGCTTCGTGTGCAATTGCCGGAACATGAAGAATCGTATTGCTTGAACAGCCAAGTGCCATATCCGCCGTAATTGCGTTGTGGAATGAATCAGCAGACATCATCCGTCGAGCCGTAATTCCTTTTTCATACAATTTCATAATCTGCATGCCCGCATGTTTCGCCAGAGCGATGCGGCGCCCTGTAACAGCGGGAATAGTACCATTTCCTGGAAGTCCAAGCCCGAGTACCTCGGTAAGACAGTTCATACTGTTCGCAGTAAACATACCTGAACATGCACCGCATCCCGGACACGCATACTGCTCAAGTTCTTTCAATTGATCTTCCGTAATTCTGCCTGCAGAAAACCCACCCACAGCCTCAAACATATCAGTAAGTGAAAGATTCTTGTCGGAATAAGGATTTCCTTCTTCATGCCCCGGAAGATGGCCGGGCATCATAGGTCCACCGGAAACGAAAACAGTCGGAAGATCTAGACGGGCAGCAGCCATAAGCATACCAGGAACGATTTTATCGCAGTTAGGAATCATAACAAGCGCATCAAACTGATGTGCTTTTACCATGCATTCAACTGAGTCTGCAATAAGTTCGCGTGTGACAAGCGAATATTTCATTCCTTCGTGTCCCATAGCGATGCCGTCACAGACACCGATCGAAGGAAATTCAACAGGTGTCCCACCTGCCATACGTATACCGGCTTTCACTGCCTCTGCAATACGATCAAGTTCAATATGGCCTGGAATAATTTCATTTTTTGCACAACAGACACCAACAAGAGGTCTGCTCAATTCTTCGTCAGTATATCCCATTGCATAAAATAACGAACGGTGCGGAGCACGCGCAATTCCTCTTTTTGCATTATCACTTTTCATTTCAGCCATAGTAAACTCCTATCACAATATGAAGTAAAAAATAATAGTTAGCATCTGTTTACAAATATAATACATGGAGAAGAAGGTATAGTCAATAGTTTTCTGAATAAATATTACAGGAAGTACAGTCCTGCTTACTTTTTAAAACCACTTGTCAAAACGCGTGCTATAGCTTTTCCATTTTCCTCTGTAACAGTCATTTCATAGAAACACACGTTTCGTCCATTTTTAAGGCATTTTGCCTCGCAATACAGAACCGGCCCCTTTGCAGCGTTCAGATATTCAATCGTTGAAGAAACAGAAACAGTCCATTGCCCTTCAGGATTTGAAGCCAGGGCAAACGTAAAGTCTGCAAGCGTAAAAACGACTCCCCCCATCACAGTACCTGCCGCATTCAAATGACGCTCGTCTATTTTTAAAGAACATCTTGCATACTGGCTGCCAACATCAACGATTTCGATTCCTGTAGTCTGCATTGCAAACCTGTCATCTTTGAAATATAACTCTGCATATTCCTTCGGTGTCATGCTGAATAATCATCCTGCAGAATCATTTTTAGTATATTTGCGTCTTTAATCCCCGCAAGTCTTTTCTCCAGCTCAAGCATGTCCTTTTCCAAACTGATTCCGGCTATGTCGCAAAAACGAATGGTTTGTTCGGACAACTTTGCTGTGTTTGCAACACTACAGGCATATATCGTACTCCGTTCAGAAATAAATTCTCTGAATACATATACGAATTCTTCGTTATCAAGCGGTACTCCATAATAAAAACGTATCTGTGTATATCCTTGTATACGTGCAATCCGGATGCAGCAGTTGACAAGTGCATCAGAAAAATGAGTGTTTCCATATCCGTCTGAAACAAGTTTTTCTGCAAATACATACAGGCTGTCATTCCATACAGATTTGTCTATATTTTCTTTGAGTCCTATATATTCATACTTCTTTACAGCAGAAGCGATACGCATAATCATAGAATTCTCTATTTCCTTTGGATCTTTCAAAATTGTCTTTTCCTGAGAATATTCAGTTCTTTTCACAGGAGGACCAAAATAGCTGTCATCATATGTACTCATTACCTCACCGGATGTTTCGACTTTATCAATTTCATTTTGTGTAAGTACAACAGGATTACCATTAACACATGTATTCTGCGAAAGAATATCGCTTTCAGTAGAAAGCATCTCCATCACGTCATCGGGTACAGGTTCAACTGTATCATCCACAGAACAGGCATTGGCAGCCATTATCTCTGAAGTCCTTTTTGAGAACTCATCACTGATGCCTTTTTGTGTTTCCTGCATATTCTTTTTCTCCGCTTTGTTTATATCAACGGCAGTGTTGTCACCTACTATTTTATTTTTGGATGAAAAATTATCACCAACCATTCCTGCCCCAAAGTGCTTATAATCAACCGGACTTAGAACAATCAATTCTATTCCATCTTTCTGTTTTTCATATAAACAACCGTTAGTTTCTTCAACCCGGTATTTTTGATTATACTCAGACATCCGAATATGTCTGAGCGATGAACAACCTGTGAAAGATTCTTTTTCCAGTATCTCAAGGGAAGCCGGCAGGACGACAGTTCTAAGTGCTGTACAGCCGGATACTGCCCCTCTGCGGATAAAACGTACTGTATCAGGAATAATAAGTGATGTAAGGGACGTACAACAGGAAAACACTTCGGAAGGAAGTTCTTCAAGTCCTGCCCTGAACGGAATAGACCTCAGAGATGAACAACCAGAAAAAGTTCCGAACCCGAAGGAATAAATTTCTGCTGGCATAATAATTTTCAAAAGTAAAGTACAATCTGCAAAAAGTCTGTCAGGAAGCACATGAAGAAAACAAGGCAATTTTACTTTTTTAAGAGTATCGCAGCCGGCAAAAAGCCCGTCCGGTAAAGATATAACAGAATCTGGGATTTCAACAAATTCCCTGTCGACTGCGGGGGTAAATGAAATTACTGTTGTACGGTCAGCAGAGAAACGCAGACCACTTTCTGCAGAATCAATACTCATACACTAAATTATATTCCTGTTTCGGCACACTATCAAGCTAAAAAATATTATAGAAATTTACTACTATATAAGTGTAAAATTACAAAAACAAAAAGGCTGCCGTTTTTTGTGCGGCAGCCTTTCGACCGAATATCATCATTTCTGAAATATTCAAATTACCATTTCTTTTCAACTTTATCGGAGATATTCAGCTCCTCGTCATCCATAGCAAAGAATTTGGCACGCGTCATATCCGGAATAAAGTTGACAGTATCACCGAGATGAAATTCTGCAGTAGCTGATGTACGTGCAATCATATTCTGTCCTTTATTCGTAAGAAGATACAGATGAGTTTCAGCACCAAGAGGTTCTTTATTAGTAATCTTCATCTGCATATTATCAACCGCAGCCGGTTTTTCTGTAAACTTTACATCCTCCGGACGAATACCGAACGATACGTCTTTTCCAACATATTCTTTCAGGATCTTTGCCTGAACTTCTGTCGGCGTAATCTCAAACGAACCTTCATCACAGACAATCTTTCCGTTTTTCTCAAGAACTTTGACTGTCATGAAGTTCATAGGCGGTGTTCCAATAAAACCGGCAACAAACTTGTTAATCGGATTGTTATACAGGTATAATGGAGCACCAATCTGCTGGATAACACCATCTTTCATAACTACAATTTTTGTACCGAGCGTCATAGCTTCAATCTGGTCATGAGTAACGTAAATCATAGTTGCCTGCAAACGATTATGAAGTGCTGCAAGTTCTGAACGCATCGTTACACGAAGTTTCGCATCAAGATTTGAAAGCGGTTCATCAAAAAGGAAAACTTTTGGATTACGGACGATTGCACGCCCTACAGCAACACGCTGACGCTGACCACCGGAAAGAGCCTTCGGTTTGCGGTCAAGATACTGTGTCAGATCAAGCTGTTTCGCAGCATCTTTTACACGGCGGTCTATCTCAGCTTTATCCATTTTACGAATCTTAAGACCGAATGCCATATTGTCGTATACAGTCATATGCGGATACAATGCATAATTCTGAAATACCATAGCGATATCCCGATCTTTTGGCGGAACATCATTCATTTCGACACCGTCGATATACAACTTTCCTTCGCTGATATCTTCAAGACCTGCAATCATGCGGAGTGTTGTTGATTTTCCGCATCCAGAAGGACCAACAAGGACACAAAATTCCTTGTCTTCAATCGTGATATTGGCATTTGTAACTGCACGGACACTACCGTCGTAAATTTTACCAATACCCTTCAGTTCTACCTTAGCCATAGTGGCCTCCCTTGGGGTTATATTATTTATTCTATTTTATGCCTGAAAAGCGGATAAGTCAAATGTTTTTTTTAAAAATGTATAATACTCTTGATAAACGGATCAGCCAGAACAAAAACTATCTCAAGCAGAAGCGCAGGGAGATAATTAGCAGTTTTTATTTTCCGCAAACCAAGTAAATTTATGCCGATCATGACGATAAGTGCTCCTCCGCACCCGGTAAGCTCAGCTATCATGGCATCCGTTACATACGGCTTTATGAGATATGACAACAGGGTGAGTGTACCCTGATAAATAAATACTGCAATAAACGAAAACACTGTCCCTGCACCCATCGCTGCAGCAAATGTAATTGCCATAAAACCGTCAAGAATCGATTTCGTAAAAATAATTGTATAATTTTTTTCAACTGCAGCTTTAAACGATCCCAGTATAGCCATAGCACCGACACAGAAAAGTACTGATGCATTAAGAAATGCATACGCAAAATTTCTGTCACCCTGCCCGTCTGCAGTCTTTTTGCCTCTGTATACCAGCCGCTGAAGAAAATCTCCGAAACATAAAATTCGGCCGTCAATATTCCACCATGTACCCAGAAGTCCTCCAATAATCAGAGAAAGTGCAAGATACACAATACTTTGATATCTGAATGCCATTTGAAGCCCTATAACAATAACAACAACACCAGCTGCTGTCTGTATAATATTGGAAAGGGCGTCGGTCATTTTGCGGGCACAGAGAAGTCCTATAACTGAACCAGCAACAATTGCAGCACAGTTCACAAACACAGCTATCATTTCTACCCCCCGGATAAAAAAAAAGATTACCGAAAACCGGTAATCTTCCTATTTTAGAACTGCGGAGAACCTGACTTGAACAGGCATGCCTTACGGCACCAGCACCTCAAGCTGGCGTGTCTACCAATTCCACCATCCCCGCGTGTGAGATGTATATTAGCAAAAACGATAAAACATGT
>JBAYAJ010000047.1:0-15590 GCA_041669845.1 Treponema sp. | reverse complement strand
TCAGCATGAAGACGGACATCCGAAAGGCGGATGGTTCCCGAAGCAGCGGATTACACTTGCCGAGGCGCTCCGGACATATACCTACGGTTCTGCATGCGCACTGAACCGGGACAATGATCTTGGTACACTTGATGCGGGAAAACTGGCCGATATTACTGTCCTTGACAGGAATCTGTTCGCTGTTCCTGAAGACGATATTCTGAACATGAAACCGGTTATGACGATGGTCGACGGGAAAATCGTATTTGAAAACAGGTAATGATTTGTTCCTGTGCGCTTGCCGGTGGAGATTTTTCACTAAAGCACCTTCAGCTTGTCATGCGTATCAGCAGCGTGTATGTGTCTGTTTACCATTCAGTAGTTCCTGTTACACTTTGAACTGATCTATCTCACTGCCGATACGTTGAATCATGTCGGCAGTACTCTTTGATATGCCGTCAAGCGCAGATCCTGTCTCGCTTATTTTCGAGGCTCCTGTTTTCATCTCATTAACTTTTTCCTGCATAGATACAGTAGCATCCTGGAGTCGTTTTACCTCATCAAGAATAGCTTTCTGTCCCGAGCTCATTTCTGAAGATGCTGTACGGACTTCTGCCGTACTGTCGTTCATGAGATGGAGCGCAGCGCCTATCTGCTGTGAACCGGACAATTGTTCTGACATCGCATTTTTTATCAGGGATACAATTGTATTCGTTTCCTGAATGCTTTCGGAAACATAACCGAACGACGTCGTACTTTCCGCGGATATGGTTACAACAGAACTGATTGACTCCTGTATTTTTTTGAGTTCTTCGCCGATCGTCTTTGACTGTGTGGAAGATGTTTCGGACAGTTTTCTGATTTCATCTGCGACCACGCTGAATCCTTTTCCCGCATCTCCTGCATGAGCCGCTTCTATTGCTGCGTTCATTGACAGAAGATTTGTCTGGTTCGCAATCGATGCTATTGCGGCATTCGCATCTTCGAGCATTTCCGACTGGGTGGAAATAAGTTTTATCTGCTCACTTACCCGGGTCTGTTTACTGATGCCGTCTCTGGATCGTTCTTCAAGGGAAGAGAACGATTTTACCATCTGCTCTACGGACTTGTTTACACCGCCGATGTTTCCGATCATTTCTTCTACCGCTGACGACGCTTCTGTAATACCGCTGGCCTGATTTTCTATCATCTTTTCAAGTGACACAATATTCTGCGAAATTTCAGTTACGGCTCCGGCTGTTTCTTCAACGCTTGCAGACTGGTTTGTTATTTCATTGTTTACGCTGTCCATGTCAGACAATATCTGCGTTATAGCGCTCGATGTATCTTCAATACTTGCACGCAGCAAATCGCCGTTGGAAGCAAGCGTGTCCTTGGATTTTTTCAGATTCGTCATTATTCCCTGCAGCTTGCCGACGAATGTGTTGAATCCTGTTACTACGGAACCTATTTCATTATTAACGGTCTGCTCAAGCCGGCGGGTAAGATCGGCATTGCCGGATGCGATATCTTTTATTGACTTTTCAACATTTTTAAGCGGTTTAATAAAATGCCTGATTGTTAATGCTGTTATGATGATGAGTATGACGATGCACAGCAGAAAAAGAATGATCATCGTTCTGCCGAGATCGTTTGCTGTAGCATTTACTTCGGATGCGGTCAGTACAGCAGCCATAGCCCACGGTGTGTTTTTGACCGGCTCAAAAAAAGCATAGGAACCGTCTGAAAGTTTTCCGGTTCCCGATTCTTTTTTCATCATTTTCTTTATGGTTGTACGCCAGCCCTGATCGGTACTTTCGTTCATGTTAGTCATTAATTTGTTTTGATTATGGTATGCAAGACAAATACCGTTTCCGTCAAATATACCGAGTTTTCCGTTGTTTCCGACTTTGATGTTTTTAGCATATTCCTGCATTTTTGCAAATGTAACGCTGCCGGTAAAAAAACCGATTTTTTCATGATGCGTGTTGTATGCTGCGACGCATACTTCATATACCGGAGTTTTATCGGTTTCTGTTTGAATCATATCGCTGATATAAAAGGCAGTTTTATTCTTCATCATTTCTTTATAATATGTTCGGTCTGATATATTAAAATTCTGACCGTCGTCCGTATGGGCAGTTTCATCAGTTCCACAGAATGCGACGCCCGTAAAAGACGTCGAACGGCGCTGTCTGTTCTGTCGCACCCAGTTGATGAGGCCGTCCGTATCTCCGACGGCCACAAAATACGATTTTGTGTACATATTCATTTCATTGATAAGCTGCTGATTCCATGAATCGACTGTATCCGCATATACAGGAAGTACGCCCGCCATGGTGCTGGAAAAACTTTGTACAGATCCTTTTTTTACCGTAAAATAGGATAACAGGCCAAGAATGATAAACAATGCCGTAATCTCGAAGCCAAGCCATATGGAAAATTCTGCGATAATGCTTTTGCGTTTTTTATCTGCAGGTGTCACGCCTGAAGAATGTTCTTTCATATAAAAACTCCTGAGAAATGAAAATATTTATAGTATAGTTATTTTATAATGCCGGCTGCCTGCGGATATTCGCTGCACAGCAGCCTGTAAGGAATTTCATCGTTTTCTATTTTTGGAAAACGTCCGTTTTTTTCATAAAAACAGTTGTCGGTCCTATCGTCGTTGCATTGCGATACTTCTCCTATAAGGACAGAATCCGTTCCCTTAATAATTGAAAAATCATGGTACTGATACGGCCATAACGTAATGCTTTCTCCGGGGGTCAGCAGTATGCCGGAACCTGATTTTACGTAATATGACCTTCCGTCTGAATTGACAAGTACATCGGATGTATCGATTGTTCCGTCTTTCCGTCCGTTTCTGACTGTGATGCAGAGCGTTCCGCCTCCGCGGTTAATAATATCTTCACTTTTTATCCAGTGGTAGTGCATGGGTGCCGTCTGTCCGTCTCTGAGCATAATAAGTTTTTCGGCATATACTTTCTTATATCTCGGATTATGCTGATTGCCGTTACGCAGCGTTATTAAAGCGAATCCTGTTCTGTCAAAATTTCCCAGCCCAAAATCCGTTATATCCCATCCGAGCATATTGTCCCGTATTTCATCGTATTCGTGATTTTTTGTTTTCCATTCTTCGGGTGTCCAGCTGCAGAACGGCGGAAGGTATACCGAATGACTGCGGAGTAATTCTTCCATTTCTTTTATGATGCTGTTTATTTCAGATCTTTTCGTATTCTATACCTCCTTTGTATCTGTCGTACAGCGCGCAGGTTTCCGTATATGAGCGCATCCCGTCCGTTCCGTTTATTTCAGAAAGTGAACATGATGCGCATGCGGTTCCCAGTTTCATGGCATTAATAATCGACATTTCTCTGTACGCCGCATAGAGAACGCCTGCGCAGTAGGCGTCTCCCGCACCGGTCTTTCCTTTTATGTATCCGTCCGGCAGGGGAATGTTCGGAACCTTGTAACAGGTTCCCGTTCTGCACTCAAGTCCGAAACTGCATGAAGATGCATGAATAATAACCCATGTGGAAACTCCGTACTCAGCAAGTTTTTCCAGTGCAGGGCGCATATTTTTTTCTATAAGTACTCCACGGTCTGTAAGCGTAATGCCGGAAGCTTCCTGCGCCTCCAGTTCGTTTATGGTACAGATGTCTGTATATTTTAACGAGGCATGAACGATTTTCTGGACGCGCGGACCGTTTTTTGAAACCATATCGATTGAAGTTTTCATTCCGTGTTTCTGTGCATCTGACAGAATGCGTGCGGCATGGGTCCCGTATTCCACATCGTCTGCATCAAGCCCTTTCATAAGAAGCAGATATTCGAGTTGAAAAATACCGCCCTGCAGAACGTTCCAGTTGATATATGGTTCGTCATAATAATCGCCTGCACCGGGATAATAAAAAAAGGTACGCTGGTGTGTGTCATCGGCATCTATCACAATTGTAACGGGCGTATGTCCGTACTTTACGATTCCTTTTGTTTCAATATTGCTGTATCTGCACAGTTCCTTCATAACTGCTTTTCCGGAACTTCCTTTTCCAAGCACGGCACTTACGCGTACGGTGAGTGCCGTGTCGAGTTTCGCAAGATCTATAATCAGGTTACCGGCACCTCCTATGTCTTCGTGTACGCCGCTGATCCCGACGAGTCTGCCTTCTTCCGGATAGGTGGGTGCAGCATAATGTCTGTCCAGAATAAGCGCGCCGGCAACTACAATGCCGTTTCTCATAATACCTTTCCTTTATATTTCATTGCTGAAAATACGTATTGCCTGTTTTACATCTTCTTTCATTGCCTTAACAGCTATGCCGGGAATGTCATGAAAAAAGATATTGTCCGCGGAGGACATTTTATCCACGGCCTTCTTTACGGCTTTGCCGCCGCTTAATGTCATATATGTATAATAATTAATCTTTCTGATGCCGTTCCGTATTGCCGTCTGAAATTCTTCCTTACTTAATCCCGATCCTCCGTGCATGACGAACGGCATATCGACGGCTCTCTTTATCTCGCTGATGCGGTCAAGGTCAAGGACAGGCTTCGTAACGTAAATACCATGCGCCGTACCGAATGCAATTGCAAGTGCATCCACACCTGTTTTTGAGGCAAAATCTTTTGCCATTTCCGGACGGGTATATACGTCGTTTACGTCGCCGAATGAATCCTTTGTTTCTATTTTTGCAGGCGCTTTACCGACTCCGTTTACTGAAACAAAAATATGTCCCAGCTCTGCTTCCACGGAAACTCCCACGGCATGAGACGCTTTTACTACTTCCGCTGTAATCCGTATGTTTTCTTCATACGGTTTTGCAGACGCATCAATCATGACGGAAGTAAAACCCAGCCGTATAGCCTTCATGCATGTTTCGAAACTACCGCCGTGATCAAGATGTACACAGACGGGAACTTTTGATTTTTCTGCAAAATATTTCATGATTTCTGCAGCATCTTCCATGCTCATGAAAGGAGCGTGAAGCGGAGCATAATTAAGTATTACCGGTTTATCTGTTTCTTCTGCTGCTTCGATTATAGCTTCTGCAGATTCCCAGTTAGGTACGTTGAATGCACCCACAGCCCATTTGTTTTTTTCTGCCGTTTTTAAGACGTCACATAAAGAAACTATCATATTGTATCTCCTGTATTATTTTTTATTAGTACGTACAAAATCAAGAAAAACTGCCAGAAGAATGACGACTCCTTTTACGACATACTGCCAGAAAGAGTTTACGTTCATGAGGTTAAGGCCGTTGTTGAGAAAGCCTATGATGAGTGCACCTATTATGGTACCGCCTATTTTACCGGAACCGCCTGCCATAGATGTTCCGCCGACTACGACGGCCGCTATTGCATCCATTTCAGCACCGTTGCCGGCAGTAGGCTGCCCGGAGTACATACGGGAAGCAAGAACTATACCGGCTATTCCTGCCATTAATCCCGAGTATGTATATATCCAGAATTTTATTGATGAAACAGAAATTCCTGAAAAAGCAGCTGCCTGAACATTCCCGCCGACAGCATAAATATGACGTCCCAGACGAGTATTGTTCATAAGCAGCCCGGTCACGATTAATACCACAGCCATTATTAAGACTGGCACGGGAAAAATGCTGATGTAACCAGCACCTATAAACTGCCATGCTTTTGAAACAACGCGTACAGGGGAACCTCCCGTATACACGTATGCAAAACCGCGGGCTATATTCATTGTTGCCAGAGTGACAATAAACGCAGGAATAGTTGTTTTTGCAATGATGAAACCGTTGAACATCCCGAAAAAAATGCCGACGACAATTCCCATTACGAGTGCAGCCGGAATCGGCATTCCATGCCTGGCTACACATGCCGCGGCTACACAACCGGAAAAGGCTATTATTGAACCGACAGACAAATCAATGCCGCCCAGAATAATAACCATAGTCATAGCACATGCAAGATACATATTTGTCGAAATTTGTCTTAAAACATTGAACATATTGTGGGATGTGAGAAAAGAATGTGTCGTCAGCGGGTTTAGCGCCAGAAAGCCGAACAGTACTATAAAGGCTATGATTATACCAAGGTTTTCTTTGAAATAGCGGTACACATTCCGGTTTATTTTTGTTGCAGATGTTTTTTCATTGTTCATCTTCTGTCTCCTTTATTTGATTATTCTGCCGCCAGTTTCATTACGGCTTCCTGCGATATATCCGTATGTGACAGACATCCCTTTATAGTTCCATCTGCCATAACATATACCCTGTCGCTCATATTAATAATTTCCGGCAGCTCGGAAGAAATCATGATAATTGAGATACCGTGTTTTGCAAGTTTATTCATAATTTCATAAATTTCTGCTTTTGCTCCTACATCGACTCCCCTCGTAGGTTCATCAAGAATAAGTACTGACGGATTTGTCGCAAGCCACCGTCCTATCATGACTTTCTGCTGATTGCCGCCAGAAAGATGCTCAACAGACTGTGCAGTTGACGGTGTTTTCGTGTTCATCATAGTAATGTACTTATCAGCAATATCTGCTTCAACTTTTTTATTAATGTGTATACCTTTTATGAATCTATTCAGAACTTCTATTGTTAAATTGTATTTTACACTCTGCACGTGATACAGGCCTTCCTGTTTCCGGTCTTCCGGAACAAGGGCCAGACCATTTTTGACAGCGGTAACTGCAGATGTAAAATGTACAGACTTTCCGTTCAACTGTATATTTCCCGTATATTCTTTCTGCAGGCCGAATATACACTTCATCGTCTCGCTTCTGCCTGCACCTATAAGACCTGCAAATCCGAGAATTTCTCCTTTATGCAGGTCGAATGAAACGTCTTTGACCATTCCGTTGTCGCATAAATGTTCTACCTGTAAGACCCTTTCTCCGGCAGAACTGAAATCTCTTGTATAATACTGCTCAAGTTTGCGGCCTACCATCATGGAAATGAGTTCTTCTTTCGATATTTCTTTTATACTTTTTGTTCCGACAAATTGTCCGTCTCTAAGTACGGTAACTCTGTCGCATATTTCCCATAGTTCGCTCATTTTATGAGAAATATAAATTATACCGACTTTTTTTGCTGTAAGAGTTTTTATTATGCTGAACAGAAATGAGACTTCTTTATCGGAAATGGATGATGTAGGTTCGTCCATTACAAGAATTTTTGAATTACTGGAAACTGCCTTTACAATTTCCACCATCTGCTGCTGTGCAATTGTTAAATCGTTAACAATTGTCTGTGGTGTGAAATTCATGTTATAGGTTTTTAACAATTTTGAGGCTTCTGTATTCATCTTTTTCTTGTCGATGATGTTTCCTTTCATTGGTTCACGTCCAAGATAAATATTTTCCGCCACAGTCATATATGGTACAAGCACGAGTTCCTGATGTATAATTGCTATACCGTTTTTTTGTGCACAGAAGACACTGTTTATATCTTTTTTTTCGCCGTTAATATATATTTCCCCTTCGTCGGCTTTGTAAATACCTCCGAGAATTTTGATCAATGTTGATTTTCCTGCACCGTTTTCACCGAGAAGTGCATGAACTTCTCCTGCTTTTAATTCAAAATTAACATTGTTCAGGGCATAAACGCCGGGGAAGCGTTTATGTATATTTTTCATTGTAAGTAGTGTGTTTCCATTCATCTGGTAAGCCTTTTGCTTTTGGGGCAGTACAGGCTTTTTACAGCCTGTACAGTTTTAATTACTGCCAGCCTTTTGTTCCGTATTTGTGGACATTATCTTTTGTAATAAGGAATGTCGGAACAGGGTAACGGGCAGCGACTTTTTCGCCGTTCATGATTTTATACATAAGTTCAACTGATTTTTTTGCTATATTGACCGGTGACTGTGCTCCGGTACCCTCGATTAACGAACTTCCGCTTGCAAGTTCCTTTTTGATGTCGGGGGAACCGTCGACGCCGTAAATTTTTGCTTTCTTAATGCCTGCTGCGTTTGCTGCTGCAAGAGCACCCAGAGCGGTGGGATCATTTCCACCGAAAATTGCTACGACATCGGGATGTGCCTGTAGAAGGTCCTCGGAAATTCCCATGGAAACCTGAAGGTTTCCTTTTGCATCCTGCTGCGATACAATTGTGAATTTATGGCCTTTAATAGCATCAGTAAAACCTTTTGTCCGGTCGGAAATCGAATTCATTGTCGGGCAGTCGAGAACCAGAATTTTTCCACCTGCAGGACATTTCCTGACAAGATCTTCACCGCAGACTTTTCCGGCATTGTAATTATCCGATCCTGTGTATGTTGTAACGTAGCTCATGTCGGCTACTTCGGTGTCAAAGTTGACAATCGGAATTTTTGCGGCTTTCAATTCGTCGAGTGCAGGAATAATTCCATCCGCTTCGACGGGGTTTAGAAACATTCCGTCGATTTTCTGAACGATAACATCTTCTACCTGCTGAATCTGACGAGTAACATTGTTTGCCGGATCAACCGAAATAAGCTGATCTCCCCTGGCTTCGACTTCTTCGCGGATTGTCTTTTCAATCTGGACGAAAAAAGGATTTGACTGATCCATACAGGTGAATCCGAATTTGTAATGTTTTTTCGGCGCTGCAAACGTTGTGCACGTAACAATGGCCGATACCAATAAAACGCTTATTATTTTTCTCATATGCGTCCTCCTGTGACTTAGTTTTAATAAGTATAAGGCTTCCGTTGGAGGACACAATTGATATTTGTCACCATTTTCAGATGACAAATGTCATTTTTCCATGCGAATCTGTATTGTCCGCTGCAGAGTTTTTAATGAATTGTCAGCATCTTTTTTTTCGGTTATAATTTTATTTATTGCACTGTCGGCTAATACCATATCGTCTGCATATTCATAGAATTTCGGGGGCAGAATTCCTTTTGCCATTATATCCGCAAGAAGATCACCGGAATAGTGCTTGTCATTTCTGCTTTTTTTTACTTCAAGAATATTCATTCCTCTGTCTGATGCTGACACAATCCGGAGTGGTGATGCTCCCTGCTGAAACTGGAACAGGCTTGACTGAATTTCGGTATCGTGAGTAAATGTTTCAAGAAGATCAAAAGCAAGCTTTTTATGTTTTGTATACGAGCTTATTCCCATCAGAATCGTATCCATTTCCGAAATGTTATTTCCGAAATAGCCGGCAGGCATCGTTACATAGCGCCATTCAATGTTCAAATCTCTGGTCATCCTGTAAGGATAACTGACGTATGTCCGGTATTTTGTAAAAGACAACGGCATAAAAGCAACTTTGCCCGCATCAAAATCGGCCGGTGTAAAAATAGTGTCACCGGTAAGTGCGGATAGTCTCTGCATAAACCGGACAGCCTCTGTAACTTTCGGATCAGAAAAAAAAGCATGCTGTCCGTCTGTATCAAATATTCTGGCTCCGTTTGAGTAGACTGCTTCCTGCCAGGTGTAATTACAGACACCTGCGGTATCAATTACGGAGTCTCCGTTTTCATCCGCCGTCAGTTTTGTACACAGTTCATAAAAATCGTCCCATGTCCAGTTCCTTTCCGGCATAGCAATTCCATGTTTATCCAGAAGCGTTTTGTTTACAGCCATCAGCATAAAATCTGCCTGATAGGGAAGGGCGTACTGTCTGCCGTGATATGTCCCTGATGTCCATGCACTTGGAAAGTATTCCCAGTTTCTTATTCTGCTTACAGGATACAGAAGCGGAGTTAAATTTTTCAGAATCCCAATCGATGCAAGTTTTGCAAACTGATCATTTGGAATGACTGAGACATCTGGCATTTTTCCCTGTAGTACCTGTTCTGAAAACCATTCTTCATAATCATTTTTCCGTATACCGGAATAATAATGGACATGCACGCCCGGATGGGTTGTTTCAAATTTTTTTACAGCTTTGTCGATTAACGAATAACTGTCGCTGCCTGTCGCATCCCAGTTGCTTCCTGTGAACATGCCAAGTTCAATTGTAATCGGTTTTGTTTTACATGCGGAAATAAAAATTACAGGAATAAAACAGCAGAACAGAAAAAAATACGGATGTTTCATAGGGACTACGGCTTCAGTGACATTTGAACGGCCCATATAGCTAACTGTGTTCTGTCACGCAGACCTAGCTTATCCAGAATCGTACTCAGATAATTTCTGACGGTACCTTCTGAAAGATTAAGTATCTGTGAAATTTCTTTGTTGGACGCTCCTTTTTCGACTTCACGGATGATTTTCCACTCGGCTGCTGTCAATTCATCCGACTTTTTTTTATTTACAGACAGTGTGAATCCCTCGTTTGCCATTTTGTAGAATAATTTCAGAACAGTTGACGCTATATCGGGATTTATCATTGCCTGTCCGCTGTATACGGTTTTTATAGCACTGCATAAATCATCCAGTGCTATATCCTTAAGCAGATATCCGCTTGCTCCGTATTTCAAGGCATTGTATACATATTCGTCATCATTGAATGTCGTCAGAATAATTATTTTTATTTCAGGATGTTCCTGTTTTATAATTTTTGTGCATTTTACACCGTCCAGTTTTGGCATCCGTATGTCCATCAGGATAATATCAGGGACTGCCTGCCTGATGCAGTCTAAAACGGCTAATCCTGTGTCTGCCGTTCCCGTGACAAAAAACTCTTCCCTGTTTTCCAGCCACAGCTTCAGACTTTCTCTGATTAACTGTTGATCATCAGCAATTAAAATTTTTATCATTCTGAGTTTTCTCCCGCACTGGTATCAGAGCATGTACTGTAAAACCGCTGTCTGATTTAAATTCTATAGTTCCATTAAGCATTTTTATGCGTTCCTGCATATGGCTTAAACCAAATCCGTATTTCAACTGGGAACACCCTCTGCCGTTATCGGAAATTGTTATATCCAGATTACTATTTTTTTCTACCAGTGTTATTATTATTCTGGCAGCTTTTCCGTGCCGTATAGCATTTGTCACACTTTCCTGAATAACGCGGAACACAGCATTTTGTTCATCCTCTGAAGGATTCAAATTTGCATTGCAGACAAAAATAATTTTTATACCTGTTGCTTTTTTTATTTTTTCGAGCATATTCCGGACAGTATCTTCAAAATCTACACAATCGAGTTCATCTGTTTTAAGCATGCTGATAGAACGCCGTATATCTTTGATTCCGTCTTTTGCAACGCTTGATATTACCTGCAGCTGCGCTTTTGCTTTTTCAGGATACTTATCCATGACAGCAATGCATGTGTCTACACCAACAGAAATTCCTGTAAGCGAGTGCCCCAGCGTATCGTGTATTTCCATTGTCAGACGATTGCGTTCTTTAATCTGTCCCATTTTTTCTTTTATATCGGCATATTCCTTCAGCTTTGTATTTGCAATTCTGAGTTTTTTATATAGTCTGTGTATTACTGCAATTATACCACGCTGCTCCTGAATAACATTTATACAGAATAATAAAAAACAGATTAAATTAACTGATGATAGACCATAATAAATAAACAACAGTATATTTTGAGTAATTTTTGAATAAAACGATATATAATTTCTTATTGAAAAGAGCGGATAATAAATAGTAATCAAGTCATGGCTTGAAAATACGAATAGAAATATTCCTGCAATCATTGCAAAATATTTTCGTTTGTTTTCGACGTAATAAATACAGTTTGCCAGTAACCATAGAATAAATCCGTTATAGTTACAGTCTGTAATTCTGAGCAGACAAATGTTAAGTAATATGTCTATGGATAACGTAATGTATACGGATACTTTATTATTAATAAAGACCAGCTGCCTTATGCAGTGCGTTATAATAAATCCTGCACAAATCAGTATGCTTAAAATGAATGTACTGTCCGGTTTTACGGGGATTTTTTCTATAGAATTAAAAAAATCGACTGCCTGTTGAAATATACAGATTGTTCTGGATGTTTTAAATATAACAAGCATAATAAACAGGCAGGCTGTGACATTTATGCAGAGCATGGTGTCCCGTATTTTTTTGATGGTTATATTACCCATTATTGCCAGCCTGGTATATCAAAGTTTTCAATATTTTTTTTTGTTATTAATTTTACAGGAATAACGATTTTTTTGTCTATCTTCCTGCCTTCCAGATAGCTGCAGGCATTCTCTGCGGCAGTCCGCCCCATTATCTGCGGAAACTGTGCTACGGTACCCTCCATGTGTCCTTCATGAATCATGTTCTTACAGGAAGGCGAACCGTCCACCCCGTACAGCAGAATCCCCTTCGAAAGACCGGTTTCCTGCAGGGCTGCCAGAGCGCCTAGTGCAGTTGGATCATTTGCTCCGAATACTACGTCAGGTTTTATATCAGTTGACAGGTTCAGAAAAGTCTGCATTGCGACCATTGATTGAAGAAGACTTGAAGCGTTTGAACAGTCATATACGATTTTATAATCAAATGATGCTTCGTTCAGTGTATCAAGAAGTCCCTGCCTGCGCTCGTACATTGATCTAATATTTTTATCATACAGCAGAACGATTTCTGCATTCCGCCGCTTTGAAATAATATCCTTCCCTATTTGGACTCCGGCTTCATAATTGTCGGACATAACGACGCTTAGCGCATTGTTGTCAACCAGTGAATCCGTATCCACGAATATGTACGGTATGTGTGCTTTTTTACATGCATCCAGTGCCGGTGTTATTCTGGTCCAGTCAACAGGATTTATAAAAATCAAATCTACTTTCATAGCAAGCATGTCCAGTATCTGCTTATTCTGTTTTTCCTGATTTTGTACAGGGTCTCTCGTAATAAGCTGATCGCCGTTAGAAATAATAACATCCTGAATTGAGGTATTTAAAATTTCAAAAAACTGGTTATCCATATTCATGTATGTTGCCCCGAATTTTTTCGGAAGATGTTTTTTAGCAACAGGTTTTTCAAGAATAACATAGAATACCAGTAGTGACAGGAGTATAACAGCTGTAAAAAAAATGGCATTGATAAATATTTTTTTTTGTCTGTATTTTGAAATAAACATTTCTTTTCTATTTCTACATATAGAGAAATTCTTTAAAATTATTTTAAAGAAAGTATTAAGAATCATCGGGATTCTAATATTATTGATTATATCATATGACAGCGAAATATAATAGAAGGTTTTTTATCTGTGCATTCTGCGTTTCTTGGCAGGCTAATGAATAGCAGCTTTCATGATGATGAAAGGCTGCTATTCATTAGCTGAACATCCGGTTCTGCCGGTGTTGAGTTCCAGCTACTGTTTTATGAGTTCGATATATATATTTTTTTTCCTGCTTTTTCTATCGATCCGGTATTAATAGTAACTATCCTGTTTTTATTTTCTGCTAAAGAAAATATGCTTGACATAGTGGAATTGTTGAAATTTATATTTGTATAAGCATTTTTTGTAGAGACCCCGAGACCTTCCGACATTTTGAATTTCATAATTTTTAGTCCTCGGGAATATCACTGCTCTAATGTCCGGGCACAGTCTGCTTTTGGCTCGATTATCATTGCTCTGCCGTTCGGGATATTTTTGCACTGCTTCGAAAATTTCCTTTGTGATGATAAAACTGAGAAATTGCAGAATGACAGCCTTATTTTGTCTATAATAATCAATCATACAAAAATACTTCAGCTGAAAAATACGAAATAGTACCTGAAGTACTGTCTGCATACGCTGTTTTTCCCTGAAGAGTGTCTGTACCATGAAGGTACAACCTGCAGAACGTGCAGGAACTTTTCTTGCGGAGGACAAAATAAAGATAAGAGGGACTTCCGCCCTGTGCTGGGTGGTTCTGCTGCTTGCAGCAGTAAGTCTGTTTACTGGGTGCCAGAATGATACAGATACAGCCGATATAACTGCTCAGGCGGAAGTGACTCCGCTGTCCGGGAATGATACGTCTGGTATGATTTCCGGGGCCGATGCAAGCGGTACTGCTTGATATTGATGCAAAAAAGGTCTGCCTCTCCGCCTGCGAAACGGAACAGTCGGATTTACAGCTTGCTGCCAGCTGTCCAACATCGTGAAGAAAAATTTTGAACACGTTCATTTCTTTATACGAAACAAGTGGAATTTTCGGAACTGTTACCCGATAGACGGTGTGAATGAGTCCGCAGTCATGCAGCCACTGTATGGTCAGTTTGAAATCTTTAGCTCTCCCTCCATCTTGGACAAGGCCGAAGATAAATTTTTTATTTTCTTTTGCAAGCTGCGCAGGAATAGAGTTCCATACCTGATTATTTTTCTGGATTCCTGTCTCCGGTGCATGTTTTGAAAAGTAGCCGGCATAGTAAAGCAGCAGTTGTTTCTGGATGGTTAGTACGGCAGTAAAATTTTTTGTATCAACATAAGTTTGTACTGCTTCCGGCATTCACCCGATATAGTGGTAAGAAACTCGCAAAAGCTCAGGGGATAGAGCTGCATAAAATCAACTTTTCCGACAGGGAAGAAAGTTCCGGGGTACAGTGCGATTCCATGCAGCGAACCTGCTGTAACGATAGTGGATTCCGGAGCATTTTCATTGAAGTATTTTGCGAACTAAGCGCTTTGGGGACTTCCTGTATTTCGTCAAAAATAATCAATACAGGTGCGTCCGAATTCTTTCATAAGCTATGTCTTTCCGACCTGCCGGGCTACATGGATAATGAGTGGTTTCCTTTGCGATTTTTTTCTCCACTCTTGTAGTTTCGATAATGCTTCACGTTCCATATCGTCATTATGTCCTTATGTTTGTGTTTGTAAACATTTTTAAGGCCGTAATTATGATGAATATCACTTTTTGATGACGTAGTCGTACAATTATTAAAAACTGAAGTTTTTAGAGGGCCCGTTATTTTATAACGGCGCTGTACTTTCCGGCAGTCTGCACACATCCAGCCACCCGGAATAACCGGAATATTTTTCCAGTTCCGGTATGGTCAGTTCGATTGCACTGTTGCTGCTGCCACAGGCGGGAAATACGGTTTTGAACCGCTTGAGAGATTCATCAAGATAGACTGTTACTCCTTCTTTGACGGCAAAGGGACAGACGCCGCCGACTGCATGACCGACCAGTTTTACGACATCGTCCGGCATCAGCATTTTAGCCTTTGTTTTGAAGTAATCTTTGAATTTTTTGTTGTCTATTCTGGCATCTCCTGCGGCAACAATAAGGACCGGCGCATCGTTTACACAAAAGGAAAGCGTTTTGGCGATTCGCTGTGGTTCGCAGTGTAATGCGGATGCTGCAAGATCTACCGTTGCGCTGGACACGTCGAATTCCTGAATCCGGTCTTCCACAGCAAACTGTTTAAAAAATGCTTTTACGTTTTCAATCGACATACGGTACCTCTTTACGATCAAAACACTTATTGCCCTTTATAAGTAATTCCACAGTATAAAGTACGTTGTCGTACGTATTCAGTGATTTCTTTTTCTGCATGATATCGTCGTCAGGTATTCCTTTTTTTCTGCAATACTTTCCCAACTGATATTGTTATACTCTGTAAAACTGAAAGTGAAAAGATATACGGCGTATATTTCGCCTTGACAGGCTAATGAATAGTAGCTATTATGCTGATAAAGAGCTACTGTTTATTAGCTGAACATCCGGTTCCCCGGGGGACCCGACTGTAGAAAGGAGATTTTATGGAACAGAACGAACTGACTGAATACATGAACGGAGCAGTAAGAAGTCTTGCCGGAAATATTAATTCTAC
>JBAYAJ010000046.1:0-15770 GCA_041669845.1 Treponema sp. | reverse complement strand
TTCCCGCTTCACCAAGGCCGGACATCCCTGTCCGGCAGGGTGGATTTTCATAAGCCGCACAAAAAAAGCTGCGGACGGACTGGAGGTTGAATATGTTAAAGATTGACGCTACGCCGGAACTGGCATTCGATGTTCTTAATAAACAAATCCGTGAATCGGGAGAAAAGCATGTGAAAATTTCACATGCAATCGGACAGCGGTATATTGCTGCAGGACTTGCAGGACGAAAAATCGACATCGACGGAACCCCCGGAAACGCGCTCGGTGCGTACCTTGACGGATCCACGATTACAGTCGAAGGCAACGTCCAGGATGCAACCGGCGACACAATGAACACTGGTGAAATAGTCGTACACGGAAACGCAGGAGACGCAACAGGGTATGCCATGAGAGGTGGTTCGATTTATATCCGCGGAAATACGGGATACCGCGCCGGCATTCATATGAAAGCATATAAAACACAGCAGCCTGTCGTCATAATCGGCGGAAAAGCAGGAAGTTTCCTTGGCGAATATCAGGCCGGCGGTACCATCATTGTGCTCGACCTTGAACCACCCGTTACGATCAATGGTGAAGTAACTGCAGGCGCACCGATGCCCCGCGAAATTACCGGCGCATTCGTCGGAACAGGCATGCATGGTGGTGCAATTTACCTGCGCACGGACAAAGCTCCTGACCTTCCAAAGCAGATTCACGTCGCAATGAAAAAAGGAACCGAAATTCCTGAAATAAAGTCGTATATCACTAAATTCTGCGAATATTTCAGCGACGTAAATAAAGAATCGATTCTTGCCTCAACATTTGCAATACTGACTCCCGACAGCAATAATCCGTACAAACAGCTGTACACAACCAACTAACAAAAAACCGGTATATTTGCAGGCATGGCCATATTCCATCTTAAGAGGAATACAGCCATGCTCATTTTCCCTGCATAGTATAAAATAAAAATATAGTATATATTCGGATCATGCAGTTCATACTGAATCCTATGCCCTTTCAGGGGAATCTTCACAAGCGGAAGTATTTTGAAGGATGGTACCTTAAACACGTTTCAAAAGACAAATCCTGTGTTCTTTCCTTTATCCCGGGAATTTCCCTGACTCCGGAAGACAGATGCTGTTTTATACAGGTTATCGACGGAATAAGCGGTAAGACCTGGTATATCAAATATCCACTGGAAACATTTCAGTGGAACAGCAGTGTATTTTCCGTTTCAGCAGGGACTTCAACCTTTTCTCTGAACGAATGTTCTATTAACATTGATGAAAGTGATTTGAAAATTGCAGGAAATTTGAATTATTCAGAAATGCAGTTTTACCCGCGGACCCCGGGACACCCGGGTATTATGGGATGGTTTTCCTTCATCCCCGGACTCGAATGCAGACATGATGTACTTTCTATGAATCACACCGTCTCGGGAACGCTGCAGATGAACGGAAAACTTCTTGATTTTACAGAAGGCTCCGGCTATATCGAAAAAGACTGGGGATGGAATTTTCCATCCTCCTATATCTGGATGCAGTGCAGCAATTTTGACGAATCAGGAACTTCGTTTATGATGGCAGTCGCACGGGTTCCCATAGTCCCCTTTGCAGGAAAAGGTATTCTGGGATTCCTGGGTTTTCTGCAGACAAGGGGAAAGATCCGTACATTCGGCACATGGAACAGATGGGCCGTAAAAAACTGCCTGTTTCCCGGTAACGGAGAAGGCACCGTTATGCTCACCGACGGGCATGAACAAATCGACTGCTGCGTTAAGAGCAGCAGCGCAGGTATGCTGAAAGCCCCGGCAAAAGGCGCTATGAGTCAGATCGTAAAAGAAAGCATTAATGCATCCGTATCTATCCGCGTTACAGGAAAGGATAGAACTGTTTTTTCACTGGAAGGATATCCCGGAGGATTCGAACAGCGGGGAATTTTCAGCTGAACAGCAGCAGAATCCAATATCAAAAAATAAACACCAGCCCCGGCGCAGAACGCCGCAGTTGGTGTTCTCCCGGTATTGCAGCCGGGATTCAATACCCTTCATATATGTACAAATAAAAACGGCTATTTATAAATTCTGAGCCGCTCTTCTACAGGAAGAAATGTTTTTTTATCAGGTTCTGCAAGAGGCTTTCCAAAAGGCATCTCTGCAAGAAGTTTCCACCCTGAAGGCACGTCCCACATTTTTCTGACTTTTTCGTCTATGAGCGGATTATAATGCTGTAAATTTGCCCCGAATCCGGCAGCTTCAAGCATCATCCACACATTCGACTGCAGCATACCGGACGATTCCAGCGACCAGACGGGAAAATTATCTTTATACAAAGGATAGGCTTTCTGCAGCCCTTCAATTGTATCCTGATCCTCAAAAAAGAGTACGGTCCCCGAACCGTTTTTAAATCCACTAACTTTTTCTTCCGTAGCAGCAAATTTATCTGCAGGAACAAGCGGCCGGAGCGTTTCTTTCGTCATATCCCATAATTTATCGTGCTGCGCTCCGAACAGTACGATAACCCTTGAGCTCTGTGAATTAAATGCCGACGGTGTATACTTGACAGCGTCGGCTATGAGCGACTGAATTTCAGAATCACTGATAACAGGTTCTTTGCTTACAGCATAAAAAGACCTGCGTTCTTTCAGGACATTTTCAAATGACTTTGCAATAACCATTTTGAACCTCCGTCTTTACACTTTAAATTTGCGCTATTCTGCTCAATAAGTCAAACATTTTCTGCAGCTGCACTGATGAACAGAAAACACCAGACTATTCTGTCCGCTTACCGACAGAAACTGCATAATTCTGTACCTCTGTACATCCTGTACCGTATACAATCTCGTTACCAAGTTCAACACTTGTAATATAACAGGTACTGTCAAGCAGGTTCTGATTTATCAGATACTCCATAAATTTACTGACACAAAAAGGACCGCCTGTTATATCCTGCTTTGCTTCAAATGCAATATATGTCCAGCTGTGATTACTTCCGCCGCTGTTATCAGTATGTCCGCCTTTTACGTAGACATTATAGTCTTTCCCGTCTATTACAACATCAGAATATTTTTTCCCGGCAGGTTTCATTCCCCTGTTCATCGTCCAGATCATGATCTCATGTGTTATATTGTCAATTCTCTGAGGTAATCCTGAAACACACCAGATGGAAAAAGCCATATTATATACACCATTGGCATTAACAGATGTATCAAAGTCCGCAGTAATAGTACAAAGTCCTGCCTGACACGGAAAAGGACTGGCAATACCGGACAAAGCATCCCATGGTTTATCTCCATAAATTACTTCAGGATATGCAACAACCATGCCTGAAGAATTCGTCCAGTCCCACTGCCAGCCTAAACCTGTACTACTGCCGTTATTTTCAACAAAGACAGTTTGAAAGCGACTGCCGGTGGCGGCTTTTTTATTCCAGACATTATTAACCACCCGGTACTGTGTACCGTACAGTACACTTTCCCAATCCCTGCAGGCAGAAGCAGTAATAGTACCCTCAGGTTTATATTTTACATCTATATCTTTATTTACAGAGGTGCACGAACACAGTGGCAGTAAAAATACCGTACACAATATCAGTATTCTTAATAATTTCATATTCCAGTCCTTATAATAATTTTTTAACAGTAAATTTTAAATCCAGGGAACACCACCATAATTCAAAGCAGCTTTTCTTCCCAGAGCAGCCCCTGCGGCAAGAGACTTTTTAATATCGTGAGTTAAATAATATTCCGCTGAAAAACCGGCCTGAAAAGCATCTCCACACCCCGTCGTATCCACTACTTTTTCTACAGGCAGCGCATTCTGCCGGTATGCAGCACCGTTTTTAACGGCAACACTCCCCTCTGCTCCAAGAGTCAGTACAATTATCCCACTGTAATATTTTGATATTGCAGTCAGTTCTTCCAGCTGATTACTTACTCCACCAAAATATGCTATATCAACGCATTTTAATCCTTTTTTAAATAATTCATATGTATTAAAATGTAAAAAATCTACTGTCAGAAAATTAATATTCTTTTTACGCAGCAAAGCCTGTTCATAGTTTGGTCCGTTTACGTGTGTGGCCCAGATATTAAAATCCGCAATATACTGCCAGTCTGATTCATGTAATGCAAATGTATCGTATACTCCACTGTGCCATGCACCTGCTACACCTGTGCGCTCTCCGTTATCATCATCGATAATCTGATTGCATGCAGTGGTTCCCTCTATTCTATATAAATGAGAAATATCTACAGAATATTTTCTTAATAAATCTTCAATTTTGTTACCAGTCCTGTCCGTCCCAAGAGCACCCACAAAAGCACTTTCATACCCTGACTGTTTAAACCGTATTGCTTGATTTAATGAATTGCCACCGGCAAAATACTCATTCTGCTGCGGGAAATAATCCATTGCAGCAACACTGAAACAGGCAATTTTCATTCTCTCCTCCAGTTTCCGTTTACTTATTTTAACGACAATTTTATTGAATACTGCCGTAATTTATTTTATCACAGTATTACTGATTCTGTATATGTCGTACTTCAAAAACGATGCAGAACACTGTATCCGGGGTTGTAACGTTTGATTATTAGTTTATCATTCATTATAATAGTTATATGCGTAGTATAGAATCCATACAGGATATCATTACTTTAAGCCATGCACTCGAATCTGAGACTCGTATAAAAATGCTGCAGCTTATAATAAAAAACAAAGATATCAACTACAAAGAGCTCGCAGACGCTCTTCATATCAGCAATGGTGCTATTACGCATAATATGAAAATTCTTGAAGATGCAGGACTTGTTGAATACGTTTACTCTCCCGGACTCAGAGGTTCGCAGAAAAACTGTACGATTAAGGATTATCAGTTTATGATAAACCTGCTTTCTTTTCCAAAAACAGACCGTGTATTTGAAACTGAAATTCCAATCGGTCATTTTACTCTGTATGAAATTTCTCCTACCTGTGGTCTTGCCTCCCGCAGCGCTCTTATAGGCAAAATAGACGATCCGCGGTATTTTGCCGCTCCTGAAGCGGTCGAGGCAGCAATTCTCTGGTTTACGAAGGGATTCGTGGAATACCGTATTCCAAACTATCTGGAAAAAGGACAGACAATTACAGAAGTTCAGTTTTCTTTTGAAATAAGTTCTGAGGCCCCCGGGTACTGCAACAACTGGCCGTCCGATATTTACTTTTCCATTAATGGTGTACAGCTGGGATACTGGACAAGTCCCGGTGATTTTGGAGGAGAAAAAGGACTTTTCACTCCAGACTGGTGGGATTCTAACTGGAATTCGTACGGGCTGCTCAAACTGCTCACTATAACAAAACAGGGAACGTTTATGGACGGCGGTAAAATATCCGGCATCAGCATAAATGATCTTAACCTCGAACCAGGTTCAACAATATCGTTCCGCATTGCAGTTCCCGAAACCGCCAGACACACAGGAGGATGTACGCTGTTTGGTAAAGGATTCGGAAACTACAACCAGAACATCAAAGTACGCTCTATTTTTACTGACTGACAGTTATTAAATATCGAATGTGAGTACGTTCCACGAAAGCGGCCGAATGTTTACAGTAAACATACCGTTTTTTCCTGATGCATCACATTCTGCAGTGCTGTTCAAGTGAGGAACTACTGCGTCAGGCTTTTCAAACGTATTTCTGGCGTTCAAATCACTGCCTGAAAGTTCCTGCCATTTTGTAAAATGCAGGCTGCCGAATGTGGACATATCCAGATCCACACTATGTACATCTGTTTTACTCGTATTAAGACAAAAAACATGAAGCGATTTCCCGCTTCTGTCAACCACAGCTGCTGCTGTAATTACAGGAGAAGCCCCGTAACAGGTTTCTATAGTGTCAGTCTTAATAATCGGCTGGAGGGCAGTTCCCCGTGCATTTGAAGATATATCTTTAAATGGATAAAATATGGTCTGCTTTATAACACTGCCGCCTTTCATGGTAAATATAGGTGCTATTACGTTTACCAGCTGGGCAAGGCATGCTATTTTTACCCGGTCACAGTTGTTAATAAGCGTAATACCAAGGCCCGCAAAAACAAGTGCATCAAGGAGTGAATAGCGGTCTTCCAATATCTCCGGAGCTTCCATCCAGTCGTGTTCTTTCTGGTTCTGCTGATACCATACGTTCCATTCGTCGAACGAAAGATTTACCGTTTTTCTGGAACGTTTCTGCGCTTTTACATAATCAACAGTCCCCGTCACGGTCTTAATAAACCTGTTCATATCCACGAATGAAGCAAGAAAATCTTCATCGTTACCGTAGTTTTCATAGTACCTGTGCAGAGAAAGGTAATCTACGTTGTCATAGGTATATTCGAGCACCGTACGGTCCCATTCAGGGTACGAAGGCATAATGGAAGTTGCACTGCCGCATACAACCAGTTCGACATTTTTGTCGATCCACTTAAGTATTTTAGCAGTTTCACGTGCCTTTTTACCATATTCGTCTGCTTCAAGATGACATATCTGCCACGGACCATCCATCTCGTTTCCAATACACCATGTCTTAATATCGTACGGCTGCTCGTGTCCGTTCTGCCTGCGGAGATCACTTAGAGCGGTATTCCCCGGAAAATTACAGTACTCAAGAAGTTCACCGGCTTCTTTTGGAGTGCCCGTACCCATATTTACAGCACCCATAATTCTAGTGTTTGTTTTTTTAGTCCAGTCATAGAATTCGTCAATACCAATCTGGTTCGATTCTATTGAATGCCATGCTAAATCCAGTTTTTTCGGACGCTGGCTGCGGGGACCAATACCATCACGCCAATTGTAACCAGATATAAAATTTCCGCCCGGATACCGCACCATATCTACACCCAGTTCACGTACCAGATTAATAACATCCGTACGGAATCCCTGCTCGTCTGCGGCTGCGTGTCCCGGTTCATAAATGCCAGTATACACAGCACGCCCCAGATGCTCTATAAAGGAACTGAATAAACGGTCATCCGTTTCTGCAATAACAAGAGTTTTGTCTATAAATATTTTTGTTTTTTTCATAATTTTTAACCTTTTACACTTCCAACAGTAAGACCTGTAATGAAAGCTTTCTGATTCAACAGAAATAAAATAATAATCGGAACAATAGATATAACCGATCCGGCCAGAAGAACGTCATAGTTATTTCCGTACGGTGTGAGCAGCGACATAAGGCCTATCGGCAGCGTAAGTTGTGTGTCAGAACGCAGAGCAATAAGCGGCCACACAAATCCGTTCCAGCTGTTCATAGCCTGCAGAATCATGATCGAAGCAAACGCAGGCAGCATAACAGGGCTTATAATCCTGAAGAAAATAGTAACTTCATTGCAGCCGTCTATGCGTCCGGAATCAATAAGATCGTGAGGTATACCCATAGCATACTGTCTGAAGAAAAACACCGCAAACGGAGACACAATGAACGGTAATATAACACCCGCTTTTGTATCTATAATATTCATAAATATAGTAAGCTTAAACAGAGGCAGTATCAGTATTTCTGTAGGAATCATCATGACAGCAAGGACAAGGACGAATATAATATTCCGTCCCCGGAAATCATACACAGCAAGCCCGTAACCGACCATGGAGCAGAAAAGCAGGGAAAGTGCCGTCTGCATTACAGTTATTAAAATACTGTTTTTATACCATAAAAAATATAAACCACTGTTGTAATTAATCAGCGCCTTAAAATTATGCAGCGTCATAGTAGTAAAATCAAGGTTTACGGTAAGACCGTTCTGCACCATCTCACTTCCGGGACGTAATGACGAAAGAATCATAAACAGAAACGGAGTAAGTGTAAAACACGCAGTAATAAGCAGGACAAGATACTTAGCTGTTTCTGCAATTATATCGTTTGTTTCGTTTTTATGCATAGTATTAATTCTCCCCCTGCTTTTTGAATGCCCCTGTAAAATAAAGCTGCACTATATTAATAATCATGATAATTACGAACAGTGCAACACCGATTGTAGATCCCATTCCCAGATGTGCATAATTAAATCCTTCCAGATAAATATACGACACCAGAGTTAAACCAATGTCCCCCGGAGAGGCGGCAGAAGAAAACAAAGTATATGTTTCTGCAAACATAGCAAAACCTGCATAAATACTTATAGTAACCACGTATACCGTTACCGGCTTAAGATTTGGTACGGTTATGTACCAGAACTTCTGCCAGGCATTTACTCCGTCTATAACCGCAGCTTCATATTGTTCCTGAGGAATGGCATTAAGACCTGATATAAAATAAATTATATTTACACCAAGCCATCTCCATGTACAGAATAAAACCAGAACAAACATTGTTGTTCCACGCTGAAACAGCCATTTCTGCGGTTTTCCTCCGATTTTAATAAGAATATTATTCATCAGTGCCGTTTCCTGCGCACTGAATACATATCTGAAAAAAATCCCGGCAACGACGACAGAAGTAAGCGCCGGGAGGAAAAAAGATGATTTAAAGAAATTCTTAAATTCTGTGGTTCTTGAATTAATAAGAACCGCAAGGAACATAGGCAGAGGAATAAGGATAACAAGCGTCAAAGCGGTATATACGGTACTGTTTGCAAGTGCCGTATAAAACTGTGTATTAAATAAATTCCTGTAATTCTTAAGACCTATAAACGCAGTGTCATCAAAACCGGCAATATCCTGAAAGCTCATAATAACAGTAGAAATAAGAGGATAAACAGTAAACACTGCAAATGAAATAAGAAACGGTAACACAAAAATCCATGGTGCATTTTTTTGTGTTATAAACTGAATTTTTTTTTGATTTATCATTTTTATAAACTCCAGCCGGGTTTTTCAACCCGGCTTATTAAAGATCTGTCAGAGTGTCAGTCGGCAGCGTTCAGCTGTTTATTTGCAGCCGTAAGCGCTTCGCGCGGAGTCATGCTTCGTTCGCCAAGAACTTTAAACATGACGTTCTTCTGTACAAGTGTCTGTGCAAGCGGGAACTTTTCACCGACATTAATACCAAGAATTTCATTCTTAATGCTGTAAAGCATGTCAAAAACTCCGGTACCAAAATAATCAGTATATTCGTTAGGAGCTTTCATAGCCGGATCAGTCCAGACATCCCAGCGGATAGGATCAAAGCCAAGCATTGTCCATGTTTTGATTGAACCTTCCTTGGATCCCTTTGCATAGAACAAAAAGCGTTTTGCCAGACTCTGATTTTTTGACTGTACCGTAACAGCAGTTCCCGTACCACCCATACCGGCAGAACGTGCTCCGCCGATTTTCCATACAGGGAGCGGGCGCACAATCATTTTTCCCTTAAGTTTCGGCATATATGCCGTAAAACGACCCATGTACCACAACGGCATCCAGACACTTGCAGCACCTTCATTATTCATAAAAGCCCAGTACTCTTCCGAATGATGAAATCCGCCCGGAGCAATGACAGCAACGCCGTCATCAACAAGTTTCTTAAGGAATTCAAGCGTTTTCACGTTGACTTCACTGTCCAGAACGCCCTTCCCGTTTTTGTCAAGAAAGTCTCCACCCTGCTGTACAATAAGAGGATAGAACGACCAGTGCTCTGTTGACTCAACCGTGCACATCGGTTTTCCGGTCTTAGCTTTTACAATTTTACCGGCATTATAGTAGTCATCCCAGGTAACAATTTTGTCCGGGTCTACACCAGCCTGATCAAGCAGCTCTTTGTTATAATACATAACCGCTGCACCAACATGATAATCTATACCGTAATAGTTATTACCTTTTTTATAGCTGTTAAAACGACCAATAATAAATTTGTCTTTTTCCGGTTCAATAACATCATTAAGCGGAACAAGACCCGGCTTTTTCCCTTTCAGGTAGTTGGCAAATTTTCCGATCTCAATATCACAAAGATCCGGTGCACCTCTGCCCGACTGCAGCGCTATAAGCAGTTTATTATGCAGATCGTCATAACTTAACACACTGACCTGCAGATTAATCTGCTCATCAGGATGCTGCTTATTCCAGCATTCTGCCGCATCCTTCATGAATCCACTATGAAGCTCCTGAAATGTCCAGAAACTCAATTTCGTGGCTTTTTTAGACGCTGCAAAAACCATGTTTACACTTGCAAAAAGCATGGCCGACGTCAATACCATTTTCGTTACTAATTTCATATAACCTCCTTTAATACATTTAGTTTAACATTTGTTATACTAATAAACTAAATGTTCAACATATTTGAAGTGTATATCTGGTCTTTGTGTTTGTCAAATAAATTCGTATCAGATTGTAGTATTTCGAAAAATATAAAAAAAACGATAAATAAGGAATATTTCTTATTTCTGACGCCGTATGCGTCCTCTTGTATGTGACACAGACCTGCTGTTACACTACCGGTACAATGAAAGTCGACAGGCTCATCGGAATAGTATCACTGCTCCTTCAGCAGGAAAAGTGTACCATCAGATCGCTGTCTGAACGATTCGAAGTATCACGGAGAACGGTCAGCAGGGATATACAGACACTTTGTATTGCAGGAATTCCCGTATACACGGCATCAGGACAGAACGGCGGCGTATCCATTATGGACGGATATACGATAGACCGCACACTGCTTACAAAAGCTGACATGCAGGCAATCTTTACCGGATTAAAAAGTCTGGACAGTATCTGTGGTACAAAAAAATACCAGCAGCTCATGGGAAAACTATCGGCAGCGGAACAGCCTCCGCAGTATATAGATATAGACCTGGGATCATGGTATAAAGATTCGCTCATCCCGAAAATTTCACAGATACTTACGGCAGTCGAATCAGAAGAACTGCTTTCGTTTACGTATTATGCCCCCGACAGAGAAAGTTCACGGGTTGTAGAACCGTACAGCATCGTTTTCAGATGGACATCATGGTACCTGTGGGGATACTGCACGCTGCGTAACGACTTCCGCCTGTTCAAACTGAACCGCATTCAGAACCTGAAACAGACGGGCACGAAGTTCACCCCGCGGCCGCTTCCACCGTTCGAACGCAGCAGTGCGCCTCTTTTTCCTGAAACAATTCAGGCAGCCGTTCTTTTTGATGCATCTTCAAAATGGAGACTCGTTGAACAGTTCGGACCGGAAAGTTTCAGTACGCAGCCGGACGGAAGGCTGCTGTTCCGTTCCGGTTTTGCCGACAAAAACAGCCTGTTCGGGTTTCTCCTGAGTTTCGGTTTTACCGTCGAACTTGCAGAACCACAGGAACTCCGTCCCGAATTCGGCAGGATGCTGCAGGAAATGGCAGAAAAATACCAAACGTGACATACAGGTGTCATGACCGGGACTGTATGCTGTATACATCAAATACGGAGGTATACAGTATGGAATATGAAATTATCGAACTTGCAGAAAAAACAGTAGCAGGAATTGCAGCACGGACAAACAATTCCAGTCCCGACATGACTGCCGTCATCGGCGGTTTGTGGAGTACTTTTTTCAGCCCCGGTGTCTGCACTGCAATAACAGGCAGAAAAAATGCGTTTACACTCGGTATCTACACCGATTATGCAGGAACAGAAAAAGACGATTACACGGTAATCGCCGGGTGCGAAGTACAGGCAGACGCCGCAGTACCAGCCCCTCTCACACTCAGAAAACTGCCTGCGGGTAAATATGCACGCTTTACCGTCAGAGGGAATGCACATACAGCAGTAGCCGCATTCTGGCAGGAGCTGTGGGCGATGAAGCTGCCGCGCGCCTTTACCTGTGACTTTGAAGAATACCGGACAAGCGACATGGAGCATGCCGAAATATTCATCTATGTCAGCCTCAGATAAAACAAAAAAATACACGCACAGAGCAGACATTCAGCTCAGTGCGTGTATAAAAGTGCAATCTTAGCAAAATAGTACCAATAACGCAAAACATTCTCCATAAGTTCATATAACTCTTCTATTTTCAAAACACAGATCCGGCCTGATACTAGCTGTATAAACAGGAGGAAAGAATACGATGAAAAAAGAAATTCTTTCAACAATGATGGTATTGGGACTTGTCACCACAAGTGTTTTTGCAAAGGGGCCGGCAAAAAAACAGCCTGTAGCAGGCATGGTCTGGTATAATTTTGCCGATACGTTTATTACCGCTGTACGTAATACCGTGGCTGCGGAAGCCAAAAAAGGCACAATAAAAGTAATAGCCACCGATTCTCAGAATGATATTGCAACGCAGGCAAACAATATCAATGCCGTACTGGCAAAGAAAATCGACTTTATCTGCATCAACAACATCAGCCCGAACGACAGCGCGTCGATGATACAGAAAGCAAAGGAACGGAATATACCGATCCTTTTTGTTAACTGCACCAGCCCTACGGAAGAGGAACTGAATTCGTACGACAAAGCATATCATATTTCAAGTGCGGCCGAACAGTCGGGAGAAATTCAGGGAAAAGTCGTCTCCAAATACTGGAAGGACAATCCAAAAGCCGACCGGAACGGAAACGGAAAACTTGATTATATCATGCTCGTCGGGATGCAGGGAAATTATGATTCCCAGATGCGTACTGAAAAATCCATTGCAGAAGTAAACGCCGAAGGCATCCAGACAAACTGCCTGCAGCAGATGCTCTGCAACTGGCAGCGCGGCGAAGCAATGAATCAGGTTGCCTCCATACTTGCAGCAAAAGGGAAGGACCTTGATGCCGTATTTGCGAACAATGACGATATGGCCCTCGGTGCAATCCAAGCACTTAAAGCCGCAGGGTATTTCGGAAACGGCCCGTATATCCCTGTTGTCGGCGTGGATGCAACGAAAGTCGGCGTACAGGCAATTCAGGACGGAACGATGCTTGCAACAAGCCTTAATAATCCGGTAACGCTCGGTAAAACCATGTACAAGGTTCTGACACTGTTCAACGAAAACAAACCGATAACGACCGAAAACGTCGGTCAGAAAGTCACGGGTAAACATATCTGGCTCAACTATGTTGCCATCACAAAAGACAACATACAGGATGCTGCGTACTAAAACAGTATGGCAGACAGGAGGCAGCGGAAGATTATTCTTCCCTGCCTCGTATGAAATGGAGTGCATATGTCGTTATTACTATTAAAAATAAATCATATCTGCAAATCTTTTCCCGGTGTACGTGCACTTAACGATGTCACATTTTCGGTCGATTCAGGTTCTGTCCATGCTGTCATGGGAGAAAACGGCGCCGGAAAATCAACGCTCATGAAATGCATTTTCGGGCTGTACCATCCCGACAGCGGGAATATTGAACTGAACGGTCATGTATGTTCTCTTGAAACTCCGAAGCAGGCGCTCGAAAACGGAATTTCAATGATCCACCAGGAACTTCAGAACGTTCCCACTCAGAACGTCATGGAAAATATCTGGCTCGGAAGAATACCGTACAGAAAGAATATGAAACTGTTCCGCTGGGTTGATGAAAACCGCATGTATACTGATACAGTCAAACTGTTTAAAGAGCTTCATCTGTCAATTGATCCACGTGCACAGGTAAAATCGCTGAGTGTCGCCGCGTGCCAGCTTATTGAAATTGCACGTGCTGTTTCCTACAACTCAAAAATAATCATTATGGATGAACCGACATCTTCTCTCACAGAAAAAGAAACAGCGATTCTGTTTTCCATTATAGAAATGCTCAAAGAAAAAGGTGTTTCGATTTTATATATATCACATAAGATTGAAGAAGTAATGAAGATTTCCGACAAAATCACCATTCTCCGCGACGGAAAACTTGTCGGAACGTACGCTACAAAAGATATTGATGATAATTTTCTTATAAAAAATATGGTAGGGCGGGAAATGACAGAACGGTTCCCGGTAAAACAGAGTAAAAACGGATACGGAAAAGTAATGCTCAGGGTTTCCCGTCTTGAATCAGCCGTTCCGCATTCATTTCATGATATTTCATTTGAAGTACGGCAGGGAGAAATATTCGGCATCGGAGGTCTGGTCGGTGCCCAGCGGACGGAACTTATCGAATCAGTGTTCGGTCTGCGCCCGGTAAAAAGCGGCAGTATAGAAATAGACGGTGAACAGGTAAAAATAAAGTCTCCGGGAGATTCCATAAAGAACGGTATCGGACTTCTTACGGAAGACCGTGCACGTACCGGTATACTCGGAAAACTGTCCATCGTCGACAATATGCTCATCGTTAATCAGCGGTACAGTATTACGCGGTACCGGACCGGAGGTTTTTTTCTGAACGATACACTCCGGAGAAAAGACTGCAGAAAATATTCGGATGAATTATCCATAAAAACGGCGACACTTGATACGCGCATCAGCGTACTTTCGGGGGGAAACCAGCAGAAAGTTCTTCTGGGACGATGGCTCATGACGGACCCGGAAATTCTGATTCTTGACGAGCCGACCCGCGGTATAGACGTGGGCGCAAAATATGAAATTTATATGATCATGCGGAAATTAACAGAACGGGGAAAGTGCATCATCATGATCAGCAGCGAGATGCCTGAACTCATGGGAATGTCGGACAGAATTATGGTAATGTGCGAAGGACATATGTCCGGAATAATCGAAGGTTCGTCCGCCACCCAGGAGAAAATCATGAAGCTGGCAAGCAGTTATTAATTTGAAAAATGAAGGAGGATTACTAATGACTATAAAAGAAAATACACTAAAAAAATTCCTTGTCGACAATATTCTCTATGCAGTTCTGCTGGCAATGTTCGTGGTTCTGATACTGATATCACCGTCGTTTCTGTCGCTTGTCGTCATCAGGGACATTCTTATGCAGAGTTCCACCAGACTTATAATCGCACTCGGCTGTATGTTCATACTGATTGTTGCAGGGGCGGATCTGAGCGGCGGCCGCGTTGTCGGTCTGGCTGCTGTTATTGCAGGCTCTCTGGCACAGGCAGCCTCGTATTATAATAAATTTTTTCCTGCCATTCCCGAGCTGCCCGTTATCATTCCTGTTCTGATTGCGGTTACGGCCGGGCTGCTGGCAGGTTTTCTTAACGGAGTAATAGTGGCAAAACTCAAGGTTAATCCGTTTATTGCAACTATGGGTATTGCTCTTGCCGTATACGGATTTAACTGCCTGTATTTTAATCTTCCGCCGAATAATTCCCAGCCGCTCGGCGGCTTTACAAAGAGTTTTTCAAGTCTCGGCGGCGGTTCAACATTCGGCATACCGAATATCATCATCATAGCAGTCATCTGTGCGGTTGTCGTATATGTATTCCAGAAAAAAACATGCCTCGGCAAAGAACTGTTTGCAGTCGGCGGGAACATCGAAGCTTCACGCGTATCAGGTATAAATGTCTCCATGCTGCTTATCCTTGCGTATTCTGCAGCAGGGGCACTTTACGGTCTGGGCGGCGTTCTTGAAGCCGCACGGACAGGCAGTGCTACAAGCAATTACGGAGCAGGTTACGAAATGGATGCCATCGCTTCCTGTGTCGTCGGCGGCTGTTCCCTGTCCGGCGGTCTGGGATCAGTTCCCGGTGTAGTCGTCGGTGTCCTTATTTTTAACGTCATCAGTTACGGACTTACGTTTATCGGTATAAGTTCTTACTGTCATTCGAAAGCGATTTTGTCCAGTAAACAGTTTAATAAAACTGAGCTTTTTTGCGAAAAAGATTGGCGTTAGAGATTCTCCAGATGCTGTCGTAAGGGGGAATATACTTCTTGTGACTGACAGGTTTGACATCGTCAAAATCGACATCGGGAGAAATTTTCTGCCGGGCGGGGATCTTCTCAAGAGCAAACAGAATGTCATTATGAAGTGCAAAAACAGAACCGTCCATCATGGTAATGACAGAGACCTTTGTTTTCGGTCTGATGAATACCT
>JBAYAJ010000045.1:0-16110 GCA_041669845.1 Treponema sp. | reverse complement strand
TTCCGGGCCGAAGTTCCCGAGGAATACGCATAACGCGTTGCATCCTGCGTTCTTTACTTCTTCAACAGCTTTAATCATGTCGTTTTCATTTTCAACTGTTGTTTTCGCTTCATAAATAGAATCTTTTTTGTTAAATACTTTTACGATTTCCGCACGACGACGTTCCGAAAGAGAAATAACAAAACAGTCACGGCTGACTGCAATGATTCCCATTTTTACGTCAGGAATGTTTGTAACCTTTTCCATACCTTCAAGTCTCCTGTCCATTCTTATGGACTTAATTACTATTTATACTGGAACCACACAGGAACCAGGCTGTTACCGAAATCACTGATTTCAATTACCGGCAATATCAATATTTACACCGTAAAGACCGGTAAATGCACCTGCTTTCGCCTCGGACGAATCAGGATGTGCAATAAGCCATTTATTTGCAGCCCACAGCAGTTTGTCTTCAGGATCAATTTCAGACAGTTCCGGCTTTGCAAGGTTTGTACCCTTGGGCAGCACAATGACGACACGGAAACCTTCCTTTGAAACTTCTCCATCCTTTACTGCATTACACGGAGCATAGTGAAGCGTTGTCTCATAAATCTGTACGACAGTTCCAGCCGGCACGAAAAAAGCTTCAACAGTATTTGTATTAAGCCTGCCTTTATGTACAGACTGAAGAGGTGCGAGCAGCAGAACCATATCGTCTGCAGGAATGTTGATTTCCGAACCGCGGTGGTATTCAAGACAGTTGAGCTTTGTGTTGTTTCCGTTGCAGTATCCGACCTGTACAGGCATTCCACCGTATGCGTTCGCTGAAAACTGTTTTGCAGCAGAAAGTGATTCAAGTCCCGCATCACCCGGTTCATAGATGACCGCGTTGTCAGGCTTTTTTGTCGTTTCATTAAGTTTTTTAATAAGTTCTTCTATGTCATACCCTTTAAGAACCTTACCGTACTTTTCAAAAGAATGACAGAATACTGATTTAATTTTCATAAGTATAACTCCTGAATTTCTACAGATTTGCAAGTTCTTTGTATGAATCTTTCAGCACTGGATACAGTTTCCGGTAAAGTTCGTAATATTTTTCATACTGCGGAACATTTTTCTTTACAGGGTCCTGTGCGGGATTCGTTTTAATAAGTGCACTGCATCCTTCCTCAACACTGCCGAATACGCCTGTACCGACACCGGCCAGAATTGCAACTCCCAGAGCAGGCCCTTCCTTTGAAACGACTGTCTTTACCGGACAGTTGAACGTATCGGCAAGCATCTGCCGCCACAGGGGGCTTGATCCGCCGCCGCCGCATGCGAGCATCTCGTTGATTCTGATTCCCATTTCCCTGAGAACTTCGACACTGTCACGCTGACTGAACGTCACTCCTTCAAGCACTGCTCTGAGCAGATGCTGTTTTGTGTGCATTGCCGACAGGCCGAAAAATACACCGCGGCAGTCAGGGTCAAGATGCGGTGTACGCTCTCCCATAAGATACGGAAGATACAACAGCCTGTCACTTCCAATGGGAATACGCTCCGCCTGTTTGTCCATAAGATAATACGGATCTTTTCCCATACCGGCAGCTGTCTCTATTTCTTCTTTACAGAAATTGTCCCGGAACCATTTAAGCGAAAGACCTGCTGCCTGTGTAACACCCATGACGTGCCATGCTCCCGGAACTGCACAGCAGAATGTATGAACACGTCCTTTCGGATCTATACTCAACTTTGACGTATGTGCAAAAACAACGCCGCTTGTTCCGATCGTCGTGAAAGCGCGGCCGTCAATGACTGTTCCGGTTCCCACAGCGGCGGCAGCGTTGTCGCCTGCACCGCCCACGACCGGTGTACCTTCTGCAACGCCGGTAAGCCCTGCAGCCTGTTTCGTAAGTTTTCCGGTAATTTCCGGTGACTCGTACACCTTTGCCAGCAGAGATTTATCAATTCCAAGCTTATCAAGAACTTCGTCTGACCAGCAGCGATGCGGTATATCAAGAAGCTGCATGCCGCTTGCGTCGCTTACTTCTGTCGCAAACTCGCCCGTAAGCATGTAACGCACATAATCCTTCGGGAGCAGAATGTGGGCACATTTTGTGTATACATCCGGTTCGTTATTCTTTACCCACATGATTTTTGACGCAGTAAATCCGGTAAGTGCAGGATTAGCTGTAATTTCTATTAATCTTTTTGCACCGACTTTTTCAGTAATTTCACCGCATTCTTTTGCTGTACGCTGATCACACCAGATAATTGATCTCCGGAGAACGTTCCCCGCTTTATCAAGCATGACAAGACCATGCATCTGACCTGAAATACCAATACCTTTTACGTCGGACGGTTTTGCCCCGGCCTGTACCATAACAGCTTTCATCGTTCCGCATGCTGCATGATACCAGTCCAGCGGATCCTGTTCCGCCCATCCATTCTGAGGCTGATACAGCGGATATTCTATAGTATTTGAAGCAGCAACAGAACCGTCCATATTGAACAGCACTGTTTTTGTTCCTGATGTTCCAAGGTCTACACCAAGCAGATAGGGCATATTCCCTTCCTCCACGTCTTTCCATAATTCCGTGCTCGTGCACGGATAAATATATAGTAATACCACATACCGTTTGCGTCAAGAGAATTCAAAATTAATTCGTGAAAAAACAAAAAAGCTGTTCCGTAATACCGGAACAGCGGACCATTTGACAGGACTCTGTTATACGGATTACTTACAAAAACTCCGCATTAAGAGTTTTCACAAATTCTTTCACGTATTTTCTGTCAGGAATGGATGTCTGTGCACCTTTTCTGGATACCACAACAGCACCCACGATATTTGCAAACTTTACCGCTTCACCGACATTCTTCCCCTCCGAAAGCGCAACAGAAAAAGCGGCGGAAAAAGAATCTCCTGCTGCGGTTGTGTCCACAACAGGTACATCCGGTGCCGGATATTCCATAACTGTGCTGCTGCCCCTTTCAAGTACCAGAGCACCGTTTTTTCCTGTTGTAACAATGACACATTTTACACCGGATGAAATAAGTTTATGCATCCCTTTTTCCAGATCTTTTTCACCAGTGAGCATCTGAAGTTCCGTTTCATTCGGCTTAATATAATCAACATATGAATAAATATTTTCAGGCATAACAGGAGGTACCGGTGCAGGATCAAGGATTACTGTTTTGCCAAGTTTTTTTGCAAGCTTTGCCGTATGCAGTACTGTCTCCGGCGGAATTTCCATCTGAAGGAGCACAATGTCACATTGTCTCAGAATATCAGTATTTTTATCAATATATGTGGAATCAACTGTTGCATTTGCACCCGGAATGACAATAATAGAATTATTACCGGTTTTATCTACTTCAACGATTGCAATTCCTGTTGATATACCGGATCGGACAGCAAGACGTCCTGTTTCAACTCCTGCAGAATTAAGACTTTCTTCAAGGACCTTTCCATAGGTGTCATCACCTCTGGCACCCAGCATTATCGTCTGTATTCCCAGTCTTCCGGCTGCAAATGCCTGATTAGCTCCCTTCCCGCCGGGAATAAGATCAAGTTTATCCGACAGTTCTGTTTCACCTTTGTTTACCAAATGTAATACATTTATCCGGAAGTCCATATTCATACTTCCTACAACAAGGATTTTCATATAGTTTCCTTTTTAAATGAAATATATAAATTCTCTCCGATATATTAAAATCAATTATATTTTAAAGTCTGTCTATTTAATAACAGCCACACTTCTCCTGTCAAAAGAAATAGCCACCGCAAAAATAAATATACATCCCATAATCAGTTCCTGCGTCATCAAATCGATGCCCCACAATGACAGACCGTCCGAAACGACAGCCATTAAAAGACTGCCGATTATCACATACCGGTATTTTGAATTCCATCCGCCGGTAATCGACATACCGCCTATCATCATGGCATTCAGAACATTTACTTCAAATCCGGAACCGGTTGAAGTAGAAACTGTTCCTCCCCGGATAATACTGAAAAAACTTACAAGGCCGCAGGCAAGCCCGGAAAACGCAAATCCCAGAAAACGTGTTCTGAATACATTGATTCCGGACTGTTTTGCAACAGTCGGATGAGAACCAACGGCACTGCACTGTTTCCCAAATCTGCTGTAACCAAAAACAGCCCAGCAGATCAGTATAACTGCCAGCATTGTAAAAAAACGGATTGGTGTTGTGTCAAATTCATTCAGCTCAAACGGAATTCCCATAGATCCTGATCCAAGAAGCATAACCATAAAGCCTTTCAACACAAATGACATGCCAAGTGTCGTAATAAAAGAGGGAATACCAAAGCCGGCACAAACAAGGCCGTTGACGGCACCGCATGCAAATCCTGTGATCAATGCAACGGGAAGCGCCAGGCCAGCGATATGATTCGACGCAATTGCGGCAACGGTCCCCGAAAACCCGACGATAGCTCCCATGGAAAAATCAAGATCGCCCTGCGCCATTAAAAAAAGCACACCGGAAGCTCCGATAACAACGTTAAAGACTTCGTTCAGCAGAACAACGCTGTTTCTGCCGGATATAAGCCTTCCACCCGATGTAACCTGAAAAAATACTACAGCAACGACAAGTCCCAGAAAAGGAATAATGTTGTTTCTGTTTTTAATCACTCTATTCACCATATTCAGTTCTTCCTGTATTCATTTTACGCTGTCTCAAATCATATACTGAATCAAAACTGATTCAGACAAAGTACTGCTTCGTTTTATCTGAGTTGAAATCTTACCGTCCTTCATAATTATTATTCTGTCGGACATCCCGATAAGTTCCGGAAGTTCTTCGGAAATCATAATGATGGTTTTCCCCTGTTCTTTCAGTTCCGTCATAAGTTTGTAGATATCGGATTTTACACCAACATCTATACCCCTTGTCGGACAATCCATAATAAGAATATCAGCTTCATTTGCCAGCCATTTTGCAATTGACACTTTCTGCTTGTTTCCTCCGCTCAAATACATGCAGTATTCGTCGGGAGACGTCATTTTGATATGCAGCTTTGCAGCATAGGGGGCAATAAACGTCATCTGATTCCTGTGCAGTATAAATCCGTATTTTTCCGTTTTTTTCAATGAAGGCAGACATATATTTTCCAGTATACTGCCCGAAAGCATAAGAGCTTCGCCATCTCTGTCTTTGGCAATATATCCAATATGATTCTGCAATGCTTCATGAACAGAATGAATTTCCGTCCCGCTATGCACTGTCACGCACCCCGTATCCGGCCGCAGAATACCATACAATATTTTACCAGCTTCATGCATTCCGCAGTTTGTAAGTCCGCCGAAACCAAGAATTTCACCCTTATGTACTTCAAATGAAAGATTCTTTATTCCACCGTATGTAATATTGCGGGCGGCTATTGAAATTTCCGGTTCATACCGACAGTCATAATCACTGCGGTAAAATTCGTTCGAAATATTTCTCCCGACCATAAGTTCTTTCATTGCTTTTGGTTTCATCTGCGTTTTATCAAGATTCCCTGTCACGTTACCGTCCCGCAGAATAGTCACGGCATCACACTGTTCTATAAGTTCATCAATATCGTGAGAAATAAACAAAACCGCTTTCCCGGAATCACGCATCGAATGCATTATCCGGTACAGTATGTTTCTGCCTTTTTCGGACAGAGATGTTGTCGTTTCGTCAATAATCAGAACATCAGGGCCGCACAGCATCGCACGTGCAATCTCAACCAGTTTCCTGTCTTCAAAAGACAGTCTGTTTACTGGTACCATCGGATCAATTGAACTGATTCCGGTTTTTTCAAGCGCGGCTGCAGCAGCTTCACGTAATTTTTTAGTCCGGATTAATCCCATTCTTGTAAACTGTTTTTCTTTACCTGCATAAATATTCGCCGCTACAGTAATACCCTTTATAGTGCCTTCTTCCTGTACAACCATACTGACATGTTGTCTGTTTGCGTCCAGAATATTCTGCGGCGTGTATTTCCTGCCTCTAAGAAACATAGTTCCGCTGTCGTTCCTTTTTGTACCTGCGATGATTGCCGACAACGTAGATTTTCCGGAACCATTTTCTCCTATCAATCCGTGTATTTCTCCCGCCTTAACCTGCATGGAGACTTCTGACAAAGCTTTTGTCGAGTCAAAATTTTTGCAGATATCACGTACTTCAAGGATGATATTACTGTCCATATCTTACCTGCCCGTTATTTCTGCTGCAATTTTGAAAACAAATCGCCGAATATCAGATCCCGTTTCACAAACTGTACTGTTCTGCCCATATACCGTGATGCATCAAAGCTCCACGTACACTGGTCAGTGAGTATCGGATTATGATTCAGCGTAGACGGAGTCCACAGAGGATTTATGAGGTATGCAACTGCAGATATATCCCAGATAATCTTTGACCAGGCATTGTTTTTTTCCGACAGCTTATTTGAATATGCAGCATCCGTATAATCTGACGTACCGGAAAGATATACATCCATCGCATGATTGTATTCGCACAGAACTTCATCACCTTTTGAATAATTTGTAACTGTTTTATACAAAAAGTCTCCTATAGGACTTTTACCTGCAAGGTAGTGTTTCAGTTCAAGTTCTGTAGTTACCAGATTGGAAGCCACACCCATACAGGGAATTCTGACAAGCGGAACTCCGCAGTCAAACAGTATTTTCGAAGCAGGTATATCCTGCGCAAGGTTAAATTCTCTGGTCTGCGGCCAGTACAGCGGATGCCCGCCAAGCCACACGACGACAATATTACGGATAATTGACGGATCCATCAGAATTGCGGAAGCTACATTCGTAACAGCACCTATCGAAACGACATACAGCGGATCTTCAGGTGTTCTGTTCCGGGCTTTTGTTACTAAATCCTCTGCCGCTTTACTTTTTACCGGAGTCTCCGGCCCTTGCAGATACGAGGTAGATCCTTTGAATACCATTCCCGTCGTATCTTTGTCCAGTAATTCAAAAATTCTGCAGATCTCCTCATAACTCTTCTCCATTCCTTCTCCGGGGGTCGCTACTTTTTTATTAAAAAAAGGTGCGGCGTATACAGCTTCTACCGTAACGCGTTCCGGAGAACGTAATGCATAGGCAATTGCAAACTGATCGTCGACTTCGTTGAATGTGTCGGTATCAATTACAATATGACTTGCCTTCTGTGGAGGCTCAAGTTTTTTAATACGTTCCTGTTCGGACAAAAATGGAAAATTCATATATAACTCCTATAAAATAGCAGACGAAGTTTGTACACAGCGTATGGTGCAAACCCTTTATACTGATTCTTTTACAACTGCTCTTTCCCGCAGATTGGAAACTGCCATAACCGCAAGCAGGAAAACACCGAGGAATATATTCTGCATTGTATCCGGAAGTCCCAGAGCAATGATTCCTATAAAAATTATATTGATGGATAAAGCTCCTATATATATTCCGACTGCCAGATTGCAGATTCTGGAAAGCGCCAGGCCTATTATAAGGCCTATCATCGGACGGAACACAAGAGCAATACTCGTCAAATTTACCTGCGGACCAATAGATCCTGCATAACTGATCTGAAGTACGGAAGCGATCCCAAGAAATAACCCTCCTACAACATATGTAAGAAATTTAACAAGAGGAACATTCATACCCATATCTTTGCTGAGAAGTTCATTGTTGCCGATGGCCCGTGTATGATAACTGAATGGAGAATTATTAAAAATAAGGTAAAAAAGAACAAAAGATCCGGCGAACACAAACATATTACCGGGAAAAATGCCGAGGAAGGTGTCTTTCCCTGCAAGCGACATCAGACTGAGACTACCGGAATACCATTGTCCCAGAATTTCATATACCATAACAAGGCCGAATGAAATAACCAGAGAAGGAATTTTTGCAATCCAGTTCAATCCGCCGGTAGCAAGTGATAAAAGCAGACTGCTTCCGATACAACCAACTGTCAACCCCCAGAACCCGAAACTTACGGAGAAAGATGCTCCGATCAATGCTGAAAGAATAATCCTTGCACCGACGGTAAAGTCCCAGATACCTACAATAAATCCCCAGCTTAAACCGTATCCAATAATAGTCGGAATAAAAGACTGCTGCAGTAAAATACCCACAGTAGTTATGGAAGCAAATTCATGCGGTTTAAGCAGGAGCATCAGGACATACAGCGAGAGAGGAAGACAGAAAACTCCTACTGCTTTAATACAATATTTTTTCAACATTGGAAAAACCTTCCTAATTAACACATTTTATATAGAACCTCAGGTTTTTATACCTAAGGTCCCATATTTTTACTAAAACACAAAAGGAACTTTATTTTGCAGCGTGTCTGGTCATTACATTTTCAAGGCTGTAATCCGTAACAACTTTTGCAAAACTGTCTGCAGTTACATCAGGATTTGTAAACTTGAAAAACATTGATTTCATTTCGTCTGAACTGTACGGAGGAACATCCCCTTCGACATATTTGAAGTAATCTCTGGATGACTGCGCAGATGTCAGATTAATAAAATTGATTTTCAACCATAAAGGTTTATCGGAAAGAGGAGCACCTTTTACCGTATTCAACAGCATTGCACAGCTGAACAAAGGATCTGCAACCATATTTCCACCGCATGCCATATACAGATATCCCTTATCAATTTCTTCATCCATCCCGGATGTATAATCGATCATACCGATTTTGACTTTTCCCTGTTTTTTATGCATGTCGAGAGCTTTTACGGTCCCCTGAAGAATTCCCTGTGTCATAGCGCCGCCGGTAATAAATATACCGTCTATATCCGGATACGCAGCAACAAAACCTTCAACTGTTCTTGTTGCATCCGCAGCAGTGGAAAAGTTTCTTGTTTCTGTAAGAATTTTTACGTTAAATTCATCCGCTGCACGCTGCATACCGTGATCGCGCATATCACCGCTGACGTCACCTTTTGTCAAACCAAGTACTGCAACATTTTTAACACCGGCTTTTTGTGTCATACTTTTCAGTAAATTATATGCAGTCTGTTCGTCGTCTTCCTGTGTGTTACCTACAAAGTACGGACACTCATCAAGCATTTTTTTTACCGCAGGGTCAACTATATGCCTCCACGGAATTACAAAAGGAACTTTTGAATTTGTGCAAATCTTAATAAGTGCAGGAATACCGGAAATAGAAGGAGCCGCAAGAATCAGTCCGTCGCATCCTTCGTTGATGAGTTTCTGGGTAGCAGTAACCAGAGCGTCCGGAGTAAAGTCCCAGCTTTCCGTAACCAGCTCACAACCGGCAGCTTCGCATTCATATTTCACATTTCTGACAATCGCCCGCATAGTAGGATCTGATGTTAAAAGAAACGGAAATCCGATTTTTGGAACACTTGCCGATGAAGCAGATGTTTGGCTCTTGCCTGTCTTTGCCTTTGCAGACATAAGAGCCGGTACAAGAAGTAAAGTAATTAAAAACACACCGATTTTCTTCATTTTTTTTCCTCCTGAAAATGAATATCTATCTTCTATAAGTTTATCTGACAGCAATCCTTTTACCGATAACTGTCATCTGTTTTACATTTCCGTTACAGTAATCAGTTCATCAATAGATCCTGTAACACTCATAAGACTGCGGTAATCAATAAGTCCTTCCTGACTGCCTTCTCTGGTAGTAGATATTCCACCGGCATATGATGCAAACTGTATGGCTCTGACAATGTTTTCTCCTCTATACAAACAGCAGACCAATGCCGCGATAAAAGCATCTGCAGCACCTGTTGCATCAACAGGAACAAACTGCGCAGCCCCAAAACGTATTGAATGTGATGAATCTTTAAAGTAACAGCCTTTTTCACCGAGAGTAATAATCACCGCTTTAGCGCCCATCTTCATAAACAGCGCCGCTTTTTCTTCAAGCGTGTTGCAGTTGGGAGCCATTTGTGTTGCTTCCCGTTCGTTGGGAATAAAATAATCAATGCCCAAGAGTAAATCGGGACTACAGGAGTGTATCCTCGCAGGTTTCAGTATGGTCTGTATACCTTTTTCCCTGCAGACAGAAGCAGCATGAATAACAGTACTTTCAGCTATTTCCGTCTGCAGCAGACAATATGCAACATTGTTGAATGCATCCGCGTGCATGTCTATATCTTCACTGCTGATATTGGCGTTTGCACCAGGATAAACAGAGATAGCACTGTCTCCTGTATTGAGTACGTATATATATGCTTTTCCGGTGCTTTGAGCTGCATCTTTTATGATATGCTGTATTTCGATATGTGAATTGTGAAGTTCATTCAGGATAGTAAGCCCGTCATTGTCATTTCCTATTCTTGAAAGAAGCCGGACGGGAACTTCAAGCCGTGCAACTCCGATCGCCTGATTCGCCCCTTTTCCGCCGGGAAGATTTGAACATTTGCTGACAGTATTTGTCGTTCCAGGCTGCAGATTATCTGAACAATGAAGTATTGTATCCATATTCACCGGTCCTATAACCAGAATCCGCGGCTGTATAATGTGAGGTGGAACGGACAGACTCATACCTTCTACGACTGAAGGTGTTGTATAATCCACTACAGGATTTTCAAGATGCTCAATAGCATTAATAATAGTTTGCGCGGCAGCTTTTCCCGTTAAGAAATCAGGTTTTACGATTCCGGAAAGTTCAGGAACTAAATTCCAACTGTTTTCCGAATCAAGGAGTGCCAGAATAGAAAGTTCTTCCGGTATTGATACATTATAAGCCTGCGCCTCGTGATATACTTTGTCAGCTACATCAGTACTACTGCAGATGACAGCACTTATGTCGTGAAGGAGTATCTGTTTCAAAGAAACCTCTCCGTCTGTTTCAATAATAAACTGTTTATCAGCCGGGATAGAATTATCGAACAGGCAGGAACGGTAACCTTCTATGAAGGCTGTTTTTTCATAGTCCGGCTGAGATTTACCAGTCAGACAGGCAATAGATACGTGATGTGTATTGACTGCCATCCGGGTAAGCGAATACCCGAGAGTTTTCAAGCTGATGCCGATGACAGGAAAATGTTCAGAACCAGGTTCAGCACATCCCAGAGAAACCAGTGGAATATCATTTCCCATACATTGATCACATAAACTGCGGGAGTTTTCATCGGCATTTTCCCACAAAATACCGTCAGGATTCTGACGGGCAAGAGCAAGCAGCGTCTTTTTCTCATCTTCACCGGAATCGCTGCAGTAATTAAGCAGAAGACTGTATCCGTTTACTTTTGCAGTCTGAAGAATTCCGGATAATAATGCGGAATCTTTAGAAATTCTCTTCAAAAGTAGTGCAATAAGAAGCGATTTTGCTTCCCTTTTTTTTATATTTGAGTACGGAGAATAATTATACTCTTTTATAACCTGCAGAATACGGTTCCTGGTATCCTCACTGATATCGGTATCCTTGCCGTTCATTACCTTTGAAACAGTAGAAATTGAAAATCCTGCAAGTTTTGCTATTTCTTTGATATTTAACATACTTCCTTTCCAGAAAAAATAGTTTCCTAAACTGTTTTTAGTATAAGTCCACATTTTTCAGCTGTCAACAAAAATATGAAAATATTTTCCGAAATCTTTTTCTTAATTATCACCTGCAGAATGATATACCTGATGCGCCGCAATCGTGGGCGAAATGTACAAGCAGGTGGACTGCAGCGGAAAAGCGGATATATCCGTTTGCATCATAAAAAATGAGTGGTATACTAAGCCATATTCAGAAACACACGTAAAAACACAGCAGGAGCAGTTTGCCTACCGAAGGAAAAACTATGAACGACATACACTGGCATAATTCAGGACAGAGCCTGATTACTGAAATCGCAGAAGAACATGTCCCTGAAAATACCTGCTGCATCTGGCCGCTGGGACAGTGCGGTTTTGTTTTGAAAACGGCAGATGCAGTCATCGGAACAGATCTTGTACTTTCGCATTTATACGATGCGGAGGGCATATCTCCCAGACTGTACGGGCCCCCGTTTGCTCCTGATGCAGGGCTTAAACTTTCACTGCTGCTTGTATCGCATAATCATTCCGATCACCTTGACGTTCCGACAATAGAGGGACTTTTAAAGACAAACCCGGATTTGAAAGTCGTGATTCCGGCGGCCGTAAAAAATGAAGTGACTCTTTCGGACAACAGGATTATATACCTGAAGCAGGATATCCGGACTGCCGTCCCGGGCGGTTCGGTTACCGGTATTGCGACAGCCCATGACGTGTACCGGTACGATGAAGAAGGCTCTTCATTCAGCCTCGGATACGTCATAAAGCAGAAGGGAATTACTTTTTTTCATTCAGGCGATGCATTGTCCGACCAGCTCCTGCTGCAGAATGTCGTGCATGCTCATCCGGATGTCATGTTTCTTCCCATCAACGGACGGGATGCGGTACGCACGAATGCAGGAATTATCGGTAATATGACTATGGAAGAAGCCGTTCTTCTGGCACAACAGGTATCGCCGGAAGTATTTATTCCCATGCACCATGACATGTTTGCAAATAACGGATTCGACGCAGAGACATGCAGGCTTTATGCGGAAAAGACGATACCGGACATAAAGACGATCATCCCGCTGCTGGGTAAAAAGATAGTGCTGAAATTCTGAACGGCGCCTTTTCAGGAACGGAACGTTTCTTCCAGCTTCTTTTTTGTCTGTTTCCAGTCAGGTACGGCATCCCTTCAGTCTCAGACGAACGTCTGCGTTCCTGATTGCGGTACATAGTGTTGTATTTATAAAGTTTCATATATACTATGTACTTCAAAAAATGGAGGAGTGTCATGAATAGAAATGTATGTGCTGCTATGGTACTTCTTGTACTGGCGGCGGCAGTCAGTGCAGACGACGGCGGCAGTCAGTATCCGGAAGACTGGTCGTACGGCAATATATACGTAAAGGAACCGAATACACAAATTTCGCTTGAAAAAGAACTGCTTATGGTAGAACAGCTGGATAACTGTGTTGAGGCCGTTTTTGATTTTAAAAATACAACGCAGCAGACCGTAACCGTTCCGTGTGCTTTTCCGGTCGTGATTACAATGCCGTATGCGGTTAAAGACGGGAATGTTCAGCCGGAAAAACGGTTCAATTCCCGGGAAGACCTGGTGGTGTGGCAGATTGCACTGAAAAAACAGTTTTCAGGCGGTAAATTCAGTGCAACCGCTGACGAACTTGCGGCGGCGGATAAAAAATTACGGGTTATTTCCGTCTCAGACTATGCGGAGGAACTCGTTTCATACGGCGAAAACGAACAGAGCGTCTCTCAGGGAGGGAAGGAGCCGGCTGTATACAGCGGATGCGTTATTGAACAGGACGGGAAAAGCATTCCTTTGCAGACGGTCGGCATCGAAACGACCGTCGGGAAAGATTCGGTAAAACTGGTTCTGCATTTTTATCACGAACTTTCTTTCACACCGTCTGCCGAATCAAAGGTAACGGTCCGGTACAAAATCGATACCGTCAAAGAAGATTACCATGGGAACCATTACTGTGCCTATTATGATATTTCAACCGGCGGTACGTGGAAAGGTGCTATGAAGTCGTTCGTTGTGTTTACAGACAGTTCGATGAGCATATCCGGAACCGGAAAAACCGGTTTTGAGTGTTCGGACCTGGCTCCGTTCGATTATTTTTCCGGAGATCCGTTCAAAGTGTATGCGGTACAAAACTATAAGCCCGGGCCGTCGGACTGTTTTAAATTTGATGTTACCGCGCTGGGGGATGAATTTTCCAGTTTCCCGTCGGACAGAAAACCGCAGAATTTTGTAAAAAATATCCGGTCTTCGTCGTTTTTACCGGGAACATTCAAAATGGGAGCGGGGAATTCATCGGATTATGACGACGGCTATACGTGGGATGAAACGCTCAGAACTTCTTCCTATGAACCGCAGACGTCGTTCGACGGCATACTGGACAACGGCTGGGTCGAGGGATCGGCGGGTGACGGCAGCGGAGAATGGATCGAATTTACGCTGACGAAGGCCGCACTTGGCCCGTTTGCCACCAACGGACTTGCACGGTTTTCCAAAAGCGACATGAACAGTGATTCTTTTACGGCGGACGGATTTGAAAACGAACAGGAGTATGAAAAATATCTCAGCACGCACCATCAGACGTTTCTGAATACGTTGGAGATGAACGGCGAACGGTATGATTCGACATGGAAAAGCAATAACCGTATCCGCACAATGATGCTGCACCGTACCGATGGAAAAGAAGACGTAAAACTCGATTTTTCCGATTTGTTTCCGGCGCATTCGTTTCATATGATTGACGGGTGGTTATCGGCAAACAGTATAGAAAATCCGCAGCTGCTTAGTGCCGGAACATACCGCATGACAATACAGAATGTGTACAGAGGGGAAAAATGGAACGATACCGTTCTGGGAGAAGTCTGGTTCTACGAACTGGGTGACGTATTCGCTTCCGTTCTCGCCGCAGATGATTCGAGTCCGCTCCCCATCTACCGCGTACCGATTACAGAATCAATACAGCGGTATGCCGGGAGCCGTAAAGATTCCGCACAAAAGGAAACAATGTACTATGGGGATAATTGAACGGACCTGTCAGCCGGATTTTGTTCGTCAGACAGCATGCCCCGGACGCCGCGCTCACTGCAGCAAAAACGTTTCCTCAAGTTTCTTTTTTGTTTCTTTCCAGTCCGGTACGAAGGATGCCAGCGTTTCATAAAACGCCCTGCTGTGATCGGGATGAATTATATGGCACAATTCGTGATAGATAACCTGTTTGATGCAGTACGGTTCAGCGCAGACAAGCAGCGTGTTGAGCGTCATGTGCGGAGGACGCGTTACCGTCCGTCCTCCTGCCAGCGCGGTACGCAGTGTTCCCTGCCGTCGGGCTGTCTGCTGAGAGAGACTCCCCCAGCGGCTTTTCATTGTACGGAGGCGCAGTTCCGGCTGTACTGCATCCGGATACCGTTCTGAAAAACGGGACCAGCATTCATCAAGCAGTTCCGTAAATATTGCAAGAGCCTGATTCCGCAGCCACGTTTCGACGGTCCGCTGAACGGCCGGTACCGCCCTGCCCCGCGGACAGACTACCAGATGGTTCCCGTCCCGGTATACCGGTGTTCCGTTTTCGCCGGAGTGCATTCCGCCCGCATCCGCGATACGCAGAATATACGGTTTCCCCAGGTACATAATTGTTTCTCCCGGGACATAGGCGTGATGCAGCGGAAGGGCTGCAGGCGGGCGCGTACTGATTTTCTTTTGTATCCATCTTTCTTTCGAGGCGACGATTTCATCGATCTTCTGCCGCGGGGCAAACAGCGGTGCGCGGACGACGATTGTCCTGTCGGGAAGGACTGAAATCTGAACGGTCGTCCGGCGGCTGCGGATAAGGGTGTAGGAAAACATCAGTACTTTCTCCTCTTTTTTTGGACTGCAAACACTTTGTTAATAATCACATCCATATCCGGGGAAGGAATTGCAATTCCCTTTTCCTTTTTAATAACATCATAGAAATAATCATCCATTGCATTCTTTACGTCGTTGATGCTGTTCTGGTCGGACCAGAAATTCACTTTTGCATTTTTATCGAACAATTCATCAAACGCAAGCGCACAGGCGGAGCTGACTTCCCGTACCTGATCTGCCGGAAGTCCGAGCCCGGTAAATACCGGGTGTATAACACCGTAGCAGGCAATCGCATTGTCGTTATGCTGAATGTCTGCCGGAATATCGTCGTGTTCATGTGCCGTCAGCCGGCGCACGGTTTCTTTTACCGTTGACAGATATTCAATATCGGAAATACGTTTCTGCCGGAAATCGTCGATAACCTGCTGGATAAGTACCGAAAATTTTTCATAAAACGCCGGATCTTCGTCCATGTTTTCGCTGATCGTCTGTTTCGCCATGAATGCGATGCGGTCCGCCTGAGCTGCCGTCGAAACACCGAACGGCGGTTCGTCTTCGGCAACAAGCATCGACCGTCCTTCATCGTTGATGATATACGCCGGTTCGTTAAGCTGCGTGACGGTATCCGCATGAATATGCGTATTGAGCAGTTTCTTTATTTTCGGCTCGTAGTCGCGGTAATCGACCGTTTCCGCATAGCGGTACTGAACCGCCGTACGGAGTTTTTCGAACCGGCGCAGCGCCGTTTTGTACCGCGTCATGTCTGCAGGTTCCGTCTGCATAAGGAAC
>JBAYAJ010000044.1:0-16131 GCA_041669845.1 Treponema sp. | reverse complement strand
TACGACCGATAAAAACGGAAATCCTCTTCCTGCTGATTCAAAGGATGCAGCCGAGCGGTGGCTCCTTATGTTTAAGAATGAAACGCACAACCACCCGACTGAAATTGAACCGTTCGGCGGTGCTGCAACCTGTATCGGCGGTGCAATCAGGGATCCGCTTTCAGGCCGTTCATGGGTTTATCAGTCGATGCGTGTTACGGGAGCTTCCGATCCGACTGTACCGCTTTCTGCAACAGTAAAGGGAAAACTCCCGCAGATAAAGCTCTGCCGTGAAGCGGCGCAGGGATTCTGTTCATACGGAAATCAGATCGGTCTTACTACCGGGCAGGTTACCGAATTTTACCATCCGGGATATACTGCGAAACGTATGGAACTTGGTGCAGTCATTGCGGCAGCTCCTGTTAATACGGTGGTCCGAGAAAGGCCTGAGCCCGGGGATGTTGTAATTCTTCTGGGTGGGGGTACGGGACGTGACGGTATTGGTGGTGCAACAGGCTCTTCCAAAGTGCATACCGAAAAATCGGTTACGACAGCTGCTGCCGAAGTTCAGAAGGGAAACGCCGTTGAGGAACGAAAAATTCAGCGCCTTTTCCGGAATAAGGATGTGAGTCTCATGATCCGCCGTTCGAACGATTTTGGTGCAGGCGGTGTTTCTGTTGCCGTGGGTGAACTGGCGCCCGGACTGGACATCAATCTTGATGCTGTCCCTAAAAAATACGAAGGGCTTAACGGTACAGAGCTTGCAATTTCCGAATCTCAGGAACGTATGGCAGTTGTCGTCAGGGAACATGATGCAGATAAATTTATTGAATATGCTGCTGCAGAAAATCTGAATGCCGTCATTGTTGCAAAAGTTACTGGTACTGACCGCCTTGTCATGAAATGGCGGGGTAAAACTATAGTAGACATAGCACGTGATTTTCTTGACGCTGCAGGTGCCCATCACGAAGCCGATGCTGTCATTGAGAGTCCTGCTCCACAGCAGAAATCACCGCTTGTGAACCCGCTTGAGAGCGTTGCAAAAAAACTGCCAAGGTCGCTGCATGATGCATGGATTGCAGATATGGAAGACCTTGCGTGCTGTTCTCAGCGCGGCCTGGGAGAGCGTTTTGACGGTTCCATCGGTGCTTCATCAGTGCTTTTCCCGTATGGCGGCCGTTTTCAGTCTACGCCGGAAGCCGGTATGGCTGCAAAAATTCCAGTGCTTTCACCGCGGGAAACTTCAACGGTAAGTTTGATGACGTTCGGTTTTGATCCCCGTGTCGGTCAGTGGAGTGCATGGCATGGTGCACAGACAGCAGTCCTTTCGTCTCTTGCAAAGATTACGTGTATAGGCGGACGTGCATCTTCCTGCAGGCTTTCATTCCAGGAATTTTTCGGACGCGCTGTAGACCGGAAAACCTGGGGATATCCGGCTGCGGCACTGCTCGGCTCTATCGATGCGCAGGAGGCAATGGGTACTGCATCTATCGGCGGAAAAGACAGTATGAGCGGTACGTTTGAAAAACTCAACGTACCTCACACACTCGTTTCATTTGCAGTTACACACGATGAGGCAGAAAATGTTAGAAGCGGTTCGTTCAAAAAAGCAGGCGACGGTATATATCTTGTTACGGTTCCCTACTCAGAACTGCTTGCCCCCGATTTTGCTGTATTTGCAAAGAACAGTGAAGCGCTTTATACGTATAATAAAGCAGGAAAAATTTCTGCAATGTATCCGGTCGGTGCAGGCGGTATAGCAGAGGCCCTTACAAAGATGGCTATGGGAAACAGAATCGGTGCAGAAATAAACAGTGTACCTTTGTCCTGTACTGCCGGAAAACTTGCAGGCAGCGGAAGTCCATCTTCAAAAGATTTATTCACTCCTCTTTACGGTTCAATTATCGTGGAAGCTGTTGGTAGTGCATTTGACGGACTTAACGGTTTTGTGCCGGGTACAGTCATAAAACTGGGAACAACAATTGCAGAACAGGAAATTACTGTCGAGTCGGCAGCAGCCGGAATTGCATTGACAACGGTTAAACTTGCTCAGGTACAGAAGGCATGGGAGTCGAAACTTGCTGACGTGTTTCCACCTGTTTCGGGAGCAGAGACACAGCCTGCACTTCCGCAGTTTGCGCTCAGTACACATAAATCCCTTGAAGAGGCCCGGAAAAATTCGGTGTTTGCTGTTCCTGTTAAAAAACCGCGGGTACTTATTCCCGTGTTTCCCGGTACGAACTGCGAATACGACATGGCCCGTGCCTTCGGACTTGCAGGTGCTGAAACAAAAATTCTGGTATTTACAAACAATACTCCTGCCGCTCTGGCGCATTCTCTTGCTGCTCTTGAAAAAGAACTTTCTGAGGCGCAGATTTTTGCGCTTGCCGGCGGTTTTTCTGCAGGCGACGAGCCGGACGGTTCCGGTAAATTTATTGCCAACGTTCTTCGGGAAGGGCATATTGCGGAGCAGATAATGACACTGCTCAAAAAACGTGGTGGACTTGTGCTCGGTATCTGCAACGGATTTCAGGCGCTTATCAAAACAGGTCTTGTCCCGTACGGTGAAATCCGCGATATGACATGTGATACACCTACGCTTACATTCAACAAAGTTAACCGGCATATTTCGCGCATTGTACGTACGCGCATGGTGTCAGCAATGAGTCCGTGGGCAGCTGATGCGTCGATACTTGATCCCCGGATGCATCTTATTCCTGTTTCTCATGGGGAAGGCCGTATTGTCATCAGTAAGGAAGCTGCTGAAAAGCTGTTCACTACCGGGCAGGTGTTTTCGCAGTATGTCGACGAACACGGCGTCCCTGCAATCAATGAACCTGATAATCCGAATGGTTCGCTGTTTGCGATTGAAGGGCTTACAAGTCCTGACGGCCGCGTTCTGGGTAAAATGGGACATAGTGAACGTACCCTTGGAAATGGTAAATACGGAAGTTCCGCAGACATTATAAAGAATGTCGCAGGAAATCCGCTTGAAAACAAATACGAAAACTCCTGTCAGAATATTTTCGAAGCAGGTGTAAGGTATTTCAAATAATACGAGAAAGAGTTTTAACAGGAGATTAAAATGTCTGATGAGACAACACAGATGCCGGAAAATACACCGGAAAACAAGAAGAACACAAAGAATAAAGTGTCCAAAAAAATTATTATTATAACGGCATCAATAGGAGCGGCTGTTATAGCTGTTGCTGCTGCCGTCGTTTTTGTTGTGCTTCCATTAACAAAAAACAGCGTCAAAGCCGACGAATTCGGGTGGTATCATAATTATGATGCGGCAAAAAAACTTGCCCGGCAGGAGAATAAATCCATCCTTCTGCTTGTTTCGGAAACGGGGGAGGATAAGGACAGCAGAACATTAAAAGATACAATTCTGAACACAAAAGAATTTACTGCCGCTGCCAGAAAGAATTTTGTCCTTGTTAATATTGATGTAACACAGGCAGCGTATCAGAAAACAGTAGCTGCACAGAATGCCACGGAAAAGGAACAGAAGACGGCTGACGATAATGCTGCAGAATTCAAACGGAATATGCAGATTCTGTCTCTGTACAGGACTCAAATGACACCGGCGGTTTATGTTTCAACAAAAGACGGATATTTTGTTTCGTATATTGTCTATGATGCTTCTGTGGCAACGCCTGCAGCATATTTGAAAGTGCTGGCAGATAAAACAGAAGATATCAAAAAGGTCAATGCTCTTGCAGCTGCCACAGAGAAAAACTCCGGGATCGAAAAGGTAAAGGCGATTGACGCACTCTATGAAGCGACCGACCAGAATTATCGTGATTTCCTTGTTGATATTTACCGCGAAATACCTGATCTTGACAAGAAAAACGAGTCTGGCCTTGTGAGTAAATACGTACTTGCAACTGCCAATTCTGATGCAATTGAATTATACAGTAAAGGCGATTATCCCGGTGCTGCAAAAATATTTGCTGACGCGGCTACCGGTGGAAAACTTAACAAGGACGATACACAGCAGTCGTATTATACGGCAGGGTATCTGCTGGGATCTGTCGGTTCTCAGGATTATACGACTATTATTGCCTATCTGCAGGCTGCCTACGACGCTGATCCGGAAAGTGAACACGCTTCATCCATACAGCAGACTATTGACTATGTAAAAAACATGGAGACTGCGGCGGATAACGCAAAAACCGGCGATTCGTCTGCGAAAACGAAGTAAGGTATGGGAAACAGCAAACCACCGCCTGCCTGTTCAATTTCTCTTATAGGACTGCTGTTTTCTGCAGCAGTCCTTCTTATCCTTTCTGCGCTTTTTTCCATTTCTGAAAGTTCCTTTCTTTCAATGAATAAACTCAGACTGCGTATACGCCGGAAAAACGGAGATAAGCGTGCAGTCCGTGCAGGCAGACTTCTTGAAAAAAAAGACGTACTCATAAACACGCTGCTTGCGGCGAATGATCTTGTTAATATTCTGCTTTCATCAATTTTTGCCGCAGCAGCATTTAATTTATTCGGAGAGAAGGGTGTAGGAATTGCAGCGCTGGTAACGACGGTTCTTCTGCTTGTTTTTGGTGAGATTACCCCTAAGACTCTTTCAACACGTAATCCTGATTCAATTGCGTATGCATTGTCGGGATTTATTACAGTCGTCGTAACGGTGTTCAAACCGGTTTCAATTGCGTTTACCGCTGTTGCTCATGCGGTACTGATTTTATTCGGTGTTAACACGAAGAAACCGAAACAGACGTTTACTGAAGAAGAAATCAAAACATATATTGATGCTGCAGCCGAAGACGGTACGCTTAAAAAAGATGAGAATGCAATGATGAACCGTGTTTTCAAATTTACCGATCTTGAAGCACAGGATATAATGGTTCCCCGTACACGGATTGCTGCAGTACCAAATACCGTGACATACCGCGGGATTATTGAAAAGGCCCAGCGGACCAGACTGTCGCGTTTTCCCGTGTATCGCAGCGATATTGATGATATTATCGGTGTCATATATGTAAAGGACCTTCTTGCCTATAAGAATGTTTCTGAGAATTTTCTTATACAAAATGTTATGCGTCCTCCGCTCTTTATTCTTGGTACGAAGAAAATGTCGTCTGCACAGCAGATGTTAAGAGAAAACAGGCAGTCGCTTGCGGTTGTTATAGACGAATATTCCGGAACTGACGGAATTATAACGCAGGACGATATTTCCCGGGAGATTTTCGGTGTAACAGGTTCCGGATCATACCGGCGGGGACGTATACCACAGCATAAAATTACCGATACGTCTGATTTTATTATTCCCGGAAATACACTTCTTATCGATTTAAGGGAAATGCTGCATATACCTGTCGTGTCGGAAATAAATGAAACTCTTGGCGGCTGGATAGAAGAACGGCTGGATTGTCTGCCTCATACGAATGATGAAGTTGTTTTTTACGATTATGCATTTACTGTTTTGTCTGTAAAATACCGCCGGGTAGATCAGGTTCGTGTGTTCAGACTGAATCCGGAAGAAGAGGGAAAATAATCGTGATACGTATTGTTGCGGTCTTTATTATTCTTGTTTTTCTTGTTGCATGTATAGGTTTTTTTGCGGCATCTGAAACAGCATACCTTTCTCTTTCAAAACTAAAACTACGGCAGCTTGTGCAGAACAGGCTGCCTCATGCAAAAACAGCTTGTCTGCTTAGAAACAATATGGACAGACTGCTTACACTTGTACTTATTGGTACGAATTTTGTAAATACGCTGGCAGCATCACTTGCAACAGTTCTGGCCGTTGAAATTGCCGGAAACAGCGGAGTTGGCATTGCAACAGCAGTCATTACGTTCTGTGTAACTATTTTTGGCCAGATAATTCCGAAGACTGCCGCAGTCCTTCATCCGTCGCAGGCAGCACTTAAATTTGCACCTGCTCTTTTAGTACTTGAGAAATTATTTTTTCCGGTTGTATGGCTCTTTTCACAAATATCGAGGTTTGCTTCGTCTGCTGCGGAGAAAATCTGGAAAGCAGACAGTGATGTTGTGACAGAGGAAGATATTAAAATGATGATAGATGTAAGCGAGCATGAGGGTACGCTTGAGTCTGGTGAAAGCAGAATGTTATACAAAATATTCAAATTCAGCGATCTTCATGTACACGACATTATGAAACATCGTTCACTTGTAAGTACTGTTTCCGTAGAGGCTGATTACAGCAGTGTTGTCAATATATTCAGAACATCCGGCTGTTCGCGTATTCCTGTATATGAAGGAACTCCGGATACGATAATCGGTATACTTGATTATAAATCCATTCTTTTCAGTTCGGATAAGGATACTGAAAAGAATGGATTTATCCGCAGGCATATGGCTGCAGCGTTGTTTGTACCGGAAACTTTCACCGTGCTGGAAGTACTTACACTGTTCAAGAAGGAACATGCAGATTTTGCAGTTGTACTTGATGAACAGGGCAGTACTGCAGGCATTGTAACAATGGACGATGTTATGCGCGTTGTATTCGGGCGCATGACGGATGAAAACGCTACTTCAGATACTGAACCTGAGTCGCTGGTTACACTGACGGCAAAGAATGAGTATATTGTCCCCGGTGATATGAAAATTGAGGACGTAAATGCCATTCTGAAACTGAATCTTGAGTCTGAAGAATTCAATACGCTCGGCGGCTGGCTGCTGGAAAAGTTCGGCAGTCTGCCTTCTGTGGGTGAGGCATACGTCGACGGAAATGTTGCATATTTTGTTGAGGATCAGGCACGCCGCCGGATCCTGTCGGTCAGGATAAAAAAAGGTGTCGACAGAGTAATGGTGCAGAACGGTGCGACCGGGAATCAGAAGTTAAAACTGTAACGGAGGGCGAGAGAGGCTTCGCAGTAATTAAGACTTGTTGCACCTTGTATATTCAGGGCTTTTGTCCACGGTCCTGATGATGAGGATGCCTGATAGTCCGAACCGTAAATTATGGACGAGAAAAGCCACGAAACGGCCAGATTGAGCGAAAAATTCTGAGCAAAATGATATGCGGCAGAAGTTTCGAGTTTATACACAGAAAACCAACCGCTCATAATATCAAGAAAATAGTTGCTGCGTTTATAACAGTGGTAATCAAGTGCTTCTATATATGTGTAGGGGGAAACCGAAAATGCTGCGCTGAATGAAAAAAACTTTACGGGACTGCTTAAAATACTGAATCCGGTCCACGTTATATGCTCACAGCTGTGGTATGTTATTAGTGTGTATCCTGTAAAATCTATATGTTTCGCTTTTTCATTGTCCCATGAAATATTCTGAGAATCGCCGTACCATCCTACTCCATTTTGTCCGCTGAAATATATATTCTGATAGTCATATCCCAGAAATGGTTTTATCGAAAAATATCTGTTAATAGTAAATTCATATCCTAGTAACAGGCCTGCAGAATATGTACCGTTAAGGTGATTCTCTGAAACCGAGTAGTCGTTTTTTACATCGGTAAGATTTATCCAGTCAGAATCATACATTGAACCTGTACCCGCGGGAATAAAGCCCTCTGCATATCCCGATACTGAAATCCCCTGCCATCCGAATGAAATTTTTCCACCGTAATACCACAGAGGTTTCATTTCCCAGTCAAGTTCACTCAGCTTTGCATAGGCTCCGTTTGTATCGGGGGTGTATACGTATTCGCCGAGTGTCCCGTACCTGAATCCGAACAAAGGTTCGGCAGAAAAATGCCAGGCACCTGCAAATACTGAAACAGCAGAAAGAATTGAAACAGCGGAGAGAATCAGTAATCTTGTAATAATTGTTTTTTTTATGCTGCCCATAATTCATCCCTGCTGAGGGACTTATTGGATGGATAACGGATCTGCTCCGTATATTTTTGCAAGCTGTCTGCGTGTCACATCCATATCTTTCGGATATGGAGCCGTAAACGTCATACGCTCTCCTGATTTCGGATGCGTGATTGTTAATTGATACGCATGGAGGGCAAGACGGTTAAGAAGCGGTTGTTCTTCAAATTCATCGCCGTGCCATTTTTTTTTGAAGTCACTGAGTTTTACCGGTTTCTGATTGCCGCTGTACAGCGGATCGCAGACAATACACAACCCGTTTTCTGCAAGATGGACGCGGATCTGATGAGTACGGCCGGTACGTGGTTTTGCTTCTATCCACGAATACGGTCCGCAGATACCGAGCAGCTTAAAGTCTGTGACGGAGGTTTTCCCGAACCGTTTGTTTACGACGGTGCGGTGGCGCGCGTCACCGTCCGGCTGAAGAGGCAGATCCACATGGAGTGTCTGCCAGAGTGGTCTCCCGTTTATAAGGCAGTGGTATGTTTTTTCTACTTCGCGGTTTTCAAACTGCATTGAAAGCGTGCGGTGCGCTTCTGCATTGCGTGCATATACAAGTACCCCTGATGTATCTTTATCGATACGATGTACAGCGAAAAGTCTGCCGAATTCTTTTTCAGCTGTTAAATCAAGCCGGGGAGCATCGGCATCATACCTGTCTGCTGCAATGAGCAGGCCGGAACGTTTATTCAGAACGACGATGTCATCGTCAGAGTACAATACTGTGTAGTCAGGAATAAATTTCATATCGTTCTATTCTAATATAAAAAAAAATAAAATAAAAGACAGGCAGCATTTTACTGCAGACAGAAGCAGTACTTAATCCATTTAACCAGAAAGCGGCTGGGGGGAGTCGAACCCCTCTATCAACCTTGGGAAGGTCGTATACTACCGATGTATGACAGCCGCATAAAGATTCACTATTTTACAGCAGGAAAAAAATAATTGCAAGTCTACCGTCAGATGGTATATACCTGTATAAAATAATGATTAAACACTATTAATTGACAGATTGATAGTTATATGTTATTATTTTTAAGTTACGTTGTGATGATAAATGAATAATTTTTGGAGTGCAAATTTAAAATAAATCGTTTCACTTCCTGCGGCTGCATTACGTGCCGGACTCGCATTTGTTTCCTGCTCCGGCCAGATTAATTCACAGGGATTATTTATTTCTTTATGGAATAATGCACAAGCTCAGCTGGTCAGTATAACTATAATAAAATAGTCCTGCCTTATTTTTTACACACATTCTGCCGGAAAGGGTACACACACCCGGCGGGATGTGTGTTTCTGTTAATTCCCTGATGCACTTTACATGATATTTTCTGAGTGTTATTATCCGATAATATGAATACATTCCATATAGTTAAACCTGAAAATTTCAATGAGAGCGCTTTCCGGCTTATCGGTAAAGACTGGATGCTTATTACTGCCGCAGACGGTGAGAAAGTGAATACAATGACTGCTTCATGGGGCGGGGTCGGTGTTCTGTGGAATAAAAATGTTGCGTTTATTTTTGTCCGGAAGAGCAGATATACGAAGGAATTTATCGATAAATCTGGTACGTTTTCGCTGTCGATTCTTGACCATGAAAAATATGCAAAAACACTTTCATATCTTGGGTCTGTTTCGGGACGAGAGGAAGATAAAATAACAAGATCCGGACTGACAGTCGTACATTCAGGCAGTACACCGTATTTTGATGAGGCTGCTGCAGTGCTTGTCTGCAGAAAATTGTGCCGGCAGCCGGTTGAAGCAGCAAACTTTATTGCAGCTGATATCGACAGCAGCTGGTATGCAGACAAAGATTACCACGACATGTATGTGGGTGAGATAACGCAGCTGCTTATACGCGACCAAAACGTCCTGTAAGCAGCGATATGCGTAAGAATGGTGCAGCCTTTTTGTGAGTGCACCCTGCATTCATTCTCCTTTTTCAGTTTTACCTTTATAGCGCGAGAATCCACCGAAATTCAGCATTCGGGTTATATCGAATCCGTCTTTGACAAGTTTTTTCTTTGCAAATTCAACTCTGATGCCGGTTTCGCAGTACAGTACCATGTCCTTCGTTTTCAGATCCTCGTATTTACCGTTTGTGAGTCCGTTCGGAATATTCATAGCACCGGGTATGTGAGCCTTCCGGTATGTATTTTCCGGACGTACATCAATAATAACGATGCCGGTTTCTTCTCCGCTTACGATTTTTTGTGAAAGCGTTTCAAGCGCAGACGGATCCAGGTATTGTTTAAGGCTTTCTTTTGTATTTTTGTTGTTGTCTGCAAAAAGCATTCCTGTTGCAGCAATTGTCAAAAACAACACAGACAATACTAATTTTTTCAATTTTACACCTCCGGATACTATTACCTTATCTAAAGATACCTGTATGCGGTATATATGTCAAATTTTTACATGCCTGGTAACTATGGAAATTAATTATAAAAGATGTATACTTACAAAATAAGGAGATTATATGACTAAAGCAAAATTTCTGAAAATAGTAAACCCACTGCTTGCGGTGGATTTTCTGTGTCTCATAGGTACCGCATTGCTGGATGATGTTATTCCCCGTGAAATTTACGGAGTAATCCATCCGGTTTTCGGGTATATTTTCGCGGTTGGTCTTATTGTTCATGTATTCCTTAACTGGAACTGGATAAAAACCACCTACTTCAAAAAGAAGTCATAAGGTACGACTGCTTTACTTTTTGTTTTCAGTTTTCAGAATTACTGATATTGGTAAGAAGATGAATTGTTTTTGTTTTTCATTATTACCAGAATATTGTTTTTTGATTTAACTGGTGTATAATTTAGAACATGGAGAAGAGTTTTAATCAAGCGGACAACAGCGGTACACTTCCTGCTGTTGTTGCACCGGGAATATATCTTGTCGGAAAAAACGACAAGGAAGCGCAGCTGAAGTGTAATCCTTATCTGATTGTTGATGATGATGAGGCGGTTCTCATTGACCCTGGTTCAGTCCTTGATTTTTTAGAAGTTTTTAAGAATGTTTCTTCAATTATTTCTGTGGACAAAATCAGTCTTATAATCGCCCATCATCAGGATCCTGATCTTTGCAGTTCCATCCCGTTGTTTTACCGGCAGGGAGTAAAAGCACCCGTAGCGCTGCACTGGCGTACTTCGCTGATTATCCGTCATTATGGTATTATAAATCCTCTTTATATAGTGAATGAAAATAAGTGGATATGGAAATTCCGGTCAGGGAGGACGCTCCGCTTTCTGCCTGCTCCGTACTGCCATTTTGCTGGAAGTATAATGACATATGATGAAAAGACGCATATCGTTTTTTCTGGTGACTTGTTCGGTTCTCTTGTTTATTCACCGCAGATGTATGCAGACGAAACATACCGGGTAGGAATGAACGCGTTTCATGAACATTATATGCCGTCGCACGAAGTACTTATGCCTGTTATGGATTTACTGCTCCGGCTTAAGATAGAGCTGATTGCACCCCAGCACGGCTGCATAATAAAAGATAATATTGAATCTTTTATTATCGAATTGCGGCAGCTGGAATGCGGTTCTTTATCGGGAAGTATTTCTGCAGTAAATCCAGTTTTTTCTGAATCCGCCGCGGTATATACTGCCTTCCTTAATGAAATACTTGACCGTCTTTCGGCTTTGTTTTCTCCTGAAAAAGTTCATGAGATGTTCCGTGATTCGCTGTTTGAACTGGATAATCAGTCGGTACATATAGAGAAAATACGTGCAGATGGACAGAAAAATACTATTGATGTGTTCTTCCGGACTCTTGCGGACCGGAACGGAATCCGCTGGATTACCGTGATAGAACCTTTTGTCAAAGTAAAACTTCACCAGTATCGTTTTCCAGTGCCGTCTTTTTTTTCACAGAACGAATATGAATCTGGTGCCATATATCTTGATACTCACGCCGCCGCAGACGTAAGCGATATTGTCCTATATGATACATTGACAGGATTATATAATAAAACTGTTTTCTCCGGTTTTATAGAGGAATTACTAAAACAAAAGCCGTTGAATCAATTTGGAGTGATTTACTTTTCCGTAGATGTAAGTTCATTGTCTTCTGGCGGAAGAACGGCAGAAAACAATGTCACTGTATTTAAATCATTTGCCTATGTTCTTAGAAGTGCAGTAACAAAATTTATTTCTCTGCGCGTATTTAAACTTGATAGTGATGTTTTTGCCTGTATTGTAGAGAACGCGGATGAAGAAAAAACGCGGTCAGTCCTGACTCAGATCAGGCAGTCTGCAAGAACATCAGGGTTTTTTGTTAAGGGAATTAATATCCCGGCAGCAGTGCTGTACAGCAGCAGAATCAGTGAAATACCGGGAATACCTGACGTACCTTCTGTAAATGCAGTCCTTCTGCAAATGCTGGAGATTGCTAAGAAAAACGGGCCTGACGGTATAAGTGATTTATTCCAGAATATACAGGTTAACAACGATAAAAAACAGATAGTACTGCTTGAACCTGATACGACATATAGTAATTTTCTTTTACCTCATTTTCAGCAGAAAGGGTATGAATTTAAAGTATACCGGAACGGCAAAGATCTTAGTTCTGCTGTTGATGCTTTTATGCCCGATTTGTTCATTGCCGAGGCAATGACTCCACAGTTCAGCGGTTTTGAACTGCGGGAAAAATTACTCAGAATGCCCGGAGGTCAATCAAAACCCTTTATTCTGATTTCTCACCGTAAAGACGAAACTTTTATAAGGCGTGCAGCTGATCTGGGTATAGTATTTTTCCTTAAAAAACCTTTTTTACGGGAAGAACTTTTCGGGCTTGTCGATAATTTATTAGGGTAAGCCTATGAATGATATATATCAATCGTTTTTTATTCTGACACTGTTTTTTGCATGTTTTGTTTTTTTTATGTATATACTTCAGCTGATATATATAAAATTTGTCGGAGGGAAAAAGACGGAAGCAGTACAGGCAGATCTTGAAGCTGCTGTGCAGGAAAAAACTTTCCGTTTTCCGCGCAGATACTTGTTCCGGAAAAATTGTATACATCTTCTTGATGCGTTCATAATACTTCTCAGAAATATGGATCCCGGAGAAGACGAAAAGAAAAGAGTCATCGGATTTCTAAAAAAGAAAAAGCTTGATCTGTATTTTATCAGACAGATTTCTTCGATAAATGCATACCGTCGTGGCAGAGCTGCTCATTATCTGGGGTATCTGGGAGGAAATGAGACCATTACAGCCTTGAAGAAACAGCTTCAGAAAGAAAAAAAAGAGAACGTAAAGCTGTATCTGATTTATGCGGTCTGTCTTATTAATGATACAGAATGTATTCAGGCTGTTATCTCTGCAATCAGAGGCACATCGAGCCAGTTTATAAAACGGGCCGCGGGAATTATGTCCGCTTTTCCTTCTTTTTTTATAACTCTTTTTTATAAGATGCCTGATAAAAAAGATCCTGATTTTATCAGACTGATTACCGAAACTGCCTATATATCGCCTTTTAGAATTTTCCCCCAGTTTCTTTCCGGGGTTTTTCTTGATGCATCATATCCACAGGATGTACGGAAGACAGCTTTTAAATGTCTTATGGATTCATATCCGGAGTTTCTTGATCCGGCTGGTTTTGTAGACTATGAAAACGATGAATTTGAACGGATTGCAATTGAAGCGCTTGGGCAGAGACCTGAAAAAAAGAATGCAGATATACTGCTCCGTAAGGCGGCAGGAGATAAAAATTCGGAATATGCTTTTTCTGCATTGTCATACATGGTACAGCTGTCCGATCCGATATTTTTTTATATTCTTGATTTGTTCAATTCAGAATCAGACAAGGAAAAACGACGTCTTTCTGCACGTATTCTGTCTGTCAGGTTTGAGTATTTTCTTCCGGGGCTTTCTGAAAGAGAACACAGAAACGACCTCATTATTCAGGAACTGATTGAATCGGGGAAAACGAGCAGTCTTATTTCTTTTATGAACGAAAATTCAGATAGCAGAATAGAAAACAGACTCATATCTATTATACTTAGTGAGCTGGCAGACAATAAAATACTGCCTGTTGAATTTCAAATAAACTTAAAAGGAACGATTCTTCAGAAACTGGGACTCGAGGCTTTGTCTTTGCCGGGTAAAGACGGTAAAAAACGGGAAGAAAAAATAAAACGTCTTCCGCTTTTTATACTGCTTGCAGGAATAATAATACTACCTGTTTTATTTTTTATACATATGTATATATCATTGCCGTCTGCATCTTTTAAGAGTATTTGGGGCGGGTATACTAATAGAATACTCCTGTACTTTGGTTATTATGCGCTTCTGCTTGATGTTTTTTATTTTATTCTTGCGTTTTTGTCATTTACCGGAAGTGTCCGTGAACGGAACACTTTTTTGCAAAAAAACGATTCGTTTCTTTTTCTGCCCCATATGCTTCCCTCTGTTTCTGTTCTTACCCCGGCATTTTGTGAACAGGAAACAATTATTGAGAATGTGGAATCGCTGCTGAATATTAATTATCCTGATTTTGAAGTGATTGTTATAAATGACGGTTCAACCGATAAAACGCTTGATACGCTTATTTCTCATTTTGATCTGAAACGGCTTGATGTGGTCTATCAGCAGGCACTACAGACAAAAAAGATACGGGGAATTTACAAAAATAAACTCATACCGGAATTGACAGTAATTGATAAAGTGAACGGCGGAAAGGCAGATTCTCTTAATGCCGGAGTTAATCTTGCATCAAAGGAATATGTACTTGGAACGGATTCGGATTGTATTCTTGAGAGAAACTCCCTGCTTAAAATGACAGCTCCTTTTATTGATGAACCGAATGTTGTAATAGCATCCGGCGGGTCCATTGTACCTGCCAACGGATGTGTTGTTGAAAATGGTGCAATAGTTGAATGCCATATTCCCAGCGGATTTATACCAAAACTGCAGACTCTTGAATATTTCCGGGCATTTATGACAGGAAGACTTGGTTGGGCGAAACTGAAGACGCTTATGATTATTTCCGGGGCTTTCGGTCTTTTTAGAAAAAAGGAAGTTACCGAAGTTCACGGGTATTTAACAAGTGAGGAAAGATATGCAAAGGATACAGTCGGTGAGGATATGGAGATACTTATCAGACTTGTACGGAATTCCAGAGAACGGGGAATTCCCTGCAGTGTTCTATTCAGTTCGCAGTCTGCGGCTTGGACTGAAGTTCCGGAATCGTTGAGAGTCCTTAAGCGGCAGCGGGACAGGTGGCAGCGGGGTCTCATAGATATTTTATTGTTTCATCACAAAATGTTTTTTAATCCGAAATACGGACCGCATGGTATGTTCGGTTTTCCTTATTACTTCATAGCGGAAATCATAGGTCCGTGGTTTCAGTTGTTCAGCATTATCCTGTTCGCAGTCGGACTTATTGCAGGCATTATATCGACAGATATGTTTCTTTTCATACTTGCGTCAGATTTTATCATAGGTTTTACGCTGACGGTACTTTCTTTATCAATAGGGAATGCCGGTAAAAATATTTTTCCCGGTAAGGAACAGTTTGTACTCCTGCTTTATTCTTTTATTGAAACACTTGGATTCCGGTTTATTATTTCGTTTTTCAGAATTACGGGATATATGAGCGTTCTAAGAAGTGTCAGCGGCTGGAATAAATTCGGCAGAAAAGGTTTTATGAAGGGGAGGACAAAGAAATGAAAAAAGCTTTTTTTCTTTTCTTTATAATAATTTTTCTGCTGCCCGTTTTACCCGCTGCTGCGGAAAATATTTCTTTTCGTGCAATCACTTCTGCTCAATATGAATATTTCAGTAATAACAGATATCTCTGTGAAATAGATAATACTTTTTCAGCTTGTTTTTCCCCGCATTTTACTGCAGAAATTAAAAACAATCTTATCAAAACAGATTATGGAGAACGGTATTCGCTTCAACCCGGATTTATATGGGTATTCAATAAGAATATATATGCAGAAACGGTTTTTGGACCATTTATTGACAGTGAAAATAAGTTTTATTGGGATGGTTATTCAGAAGTTGTTTCTGAAACCGCAAAAACGATTTCTTCAGTGTGTTTCCGGGCTGGTTTTGTTCCTGATACAAATATTTTCTTCTGTATTCCGAACAGCTCTTTTTTGTACCAGTTTACACGGTTATATGCGGCAAAACTAAAGTACTATTTCGGTTTTGCGACTGATAACTTTGTATCACATACGATCTATATGGAAAATATTTTCACAATAAACAGGAATACGTTTGCAGCTCTGTCTTCGGGCAGAATTCAGGAATATTCGGGTGTTACGGGTTATGCATGGTCTGCCGGACTACGGTATGAACGCCGGCTGACAGAACAAGGTGTACTTA
>JBAYAJ010000043.1:0-16503 GCA_041669845.1 Treponema sp. | reverse complement strand
TGCAAGCCGTGCTGCAATGCGCGGCGGACTTGAACCGGAAACGGCGTATTCGCTCAGCGACAGTTATATTCAGGAAATCGAAGAACTTCATACAGTCGACAGCCTGGACCAGCTGATGCGCCATGCCGAATATCAGTATACACAGATGGTTCATGAAATACGTGAACGGCGGAACGAAACCCGGAGACGGATTCAGAACGGCCGGACGAATCCGAAAGTTGACGAATGCCGCAGCTATATAGTTTCTCATCTGCACGACAGGCTGTCGGTGAGTGGTATAGCGGAAAAACTGAAAATGAATGCTAATTATCTGTCCGAACTGTTTGCTGCACAGGAACAGATTTCTGTTTCCGGTTTTATCCTGCAGGAGCGCATACGTGTCGCACGTGACCTGCTGCTGTATTCCGATTATTCATGCGGGGATATAGCTGAATACCTGTGCTTTACTTCGCAGAGTTATTTCGGCCGGCGGTTCAAAGAGTTTACGGGCATGACACCGAAGACATACCGCGACAGGTACGGCAGAAAAAAACTTCAATAAGATTTTTCAGAAACGGCCTGACAGTGTAATCATAAAATAATTGTATTCTGACGTTATTATTTAAAATTCTGGAATATGGTGATAGTTATTACCCTGAAAACCTACTGGAAAATGAATAAATTTCTTGACAGCTGGAGAAAACGGATTTACACTTATCTTGTAATAAAGAGTAAACGTTTACTCTTTAACAGGAAAAAAATGAATAATATAACAATAAAAGATGTAGCGAGACGGTGTGGTGTATCAATTGCTACAATTTCGCGTGTAATTAATAAGAGTTCTGTAGGGGTAAGCAAAGAGACTGCAGAACGGGTTATGAAGATGATAAAAAAAATGGATTATCAACCTAATCAGATGGCCAGAAGCATGGTAACTCAGAAGACGGATTCTATTGGATTAATACTTCCTGATATATGTAATCCTTTTTTTTCAGAACTTGCCCGGGGTGTAGAAGATACTTGCAATAAATATTCATTTTCATGCCTGTTGTGTAACACTGATGGTAAAATTGATAAAGAGACATCATATATTGAATTACTAGGCGGAAAAGTTATCGGAGGAGCGCTTTTTACTACGCAGAATACGATAGAAGATAATCCTGCCTTTTCGATTCTTCAGAAGAGAAAAATCCCTTTCTGTTTTATTGAACGATATGTTTCGCGCCTGGATACTGTACCGGGAGTTTATTTTGATAACTTTAATGGGGCCAGATTAATTACAGAATATCTGCTGGAGAAAAATCATACTCATATAGCTTTCATTTCCGGACCTTTATCAACATATAACGCACAAAAAAGACTGGAGGGATTCAAATATGCACTATCAATAAAAAACATATCCTTTAATCAAACCCTTTTTTATGAATCGGATTATAAATATGACGGCGGTTATACGGCTATGAATGAACTTTTCAAAAGGAATGCAGTTTTTTCTGCGGTCTTTGCTGCGAATGATCTTATGGCTCTGGGTGCCCTGCAAAGTATTGAAGAACACGGCTTTCATGTACCGAAGGATTATTCCATTGTAGGTTTTGATAATATCGTTTATCCGAAAGTTCTGAAACCAATGATTACTACTATAGAAATTCCTGCATACAAGTTGGGAGCTGCAGCAGCTTCCATGCTGATTTCCCATTTAAAAACCGGCTCTCTGGAACAACCGAAAATAACTTTTAAACCTGTATTGGTTGATAAAGGAAGTGTCAGAAAAATAAATTAATTATTTATTTAGAATAATACGTTCACTCTGTCATATAGAGTAAACGTTTACTCTATTCAGGAGGATTACATGTTGAATGCTATTTCATTAAAGAAACGAAAAGCAGCTTCCTTTCAGGAAGGTGGAGTACTGCTTGCCCTGGTTTTTATTTTTATTATGTTTTCGTGTCTGTCTCCGTATTTTTTTAATATGAATAATTTTATTAATATTATACGGCAGATATCATTACTCGGTATTATTTCGATGGGAATGACAATGGTTATTGCCTGCGGAGAAATTGATCTGTCTGTCGGTTCAATATACGGGGCAAGTGCAATTTTATGCGGCATGATGATGATTAATGGATTTGGAATTATTGCGTCACTTGTTGTATCTCTTCTTGTCGGCGGTTTATTCGGCTTTATAAACGGCGTTCTTGTAACCTATGGAAGAATTCCTTCTATGATTGTGACACTCGGAATGATGAATGTAGCCAGGGGATTTGCTCTTATTATCAGTAACGGCAGAATCATAAATCTTTCGGCCAGAACGGTTTCCAGTCCATATTTAAATGCATTTATGTTTCTTGGACAGGGGCATATATTTGATATTCCTGTGATGACTGTTGTTTTTATTTTGATAACACTTGTTTCTATTATTGTTTTTCATAAGTCTCTGCTCGGATTTCATATGAAAGCTGTCGGGGGAAATGCCGGTGCAGCGCGGGCTTCCGGAATAAATGATAAATGGGTAAAAATATGGGCTTTCACCTTTATGGGACTTTTTTCCGCAGTGGCCGGAATTCTGAATATTGCTTTTTTGTCGAATGTTCAGGGAACAAGCGGACAGGGAATGGAAATGAATGCAATCGCGGCCGTCATTATAGGTGGTACTTCATTATCCGGTGGTGAAGGCAGCGTTATAGGAACACTAATAGGAATCTTTATCATCGGTGTTCTTAATAACGGAATTGTGCTTCTTGGAATATCTCCCTTCTGGCAGACACTGATTATTGGTATGGTCATTATTATTGCAGTGGCAGTAGATACATGGGTAAAGAAAGGCAGAAAATGAAACAGATAATTGAATTCAGAAATATTACGAAATATTTTCCGGGTGTCGTTGCATTACGGTCTGTAAATTTTTCAATAGAAGGCGGTTCAATTCATGCACTCGTTGGAGAAAATGGTGCAGGTAAATCTACTCTTATGAACATTCTCGGTGGAGAGTTCGTACCGGATTCAGGAACAGTCTGTCTTAACGGAATTCCTGTCTGTATAAAAAATCCTGCAGAATCGCTCCGGCTGGGAATTGGTATTGTGCATCAGGAGTTGAATCTTTGTCCCAATCTGACTATTACAGAGAACATTTATCTTGGCAGAGAAAAAGATAAAAGTGGAAAAGTATGCTGGCAGGAACTTGATAAAAAGTCAGCTGCATTATTGAAGCGGCTGGGTGTCGATTTTGATCCAAAAACAAAGATACGTAACCTGAGCCTTGCGGCACAGCAGCTTATAGAAATAGCAAGGGCAATCAGCTATGACGCAGAAATATTAATAATGGATGAACCTACTTCTGCTTTAACGATAAACGAATCAGAAAAATTGTTCGGCATTATTCAGAGTCTGAAGGAGGCCGGAAAAACAATTATCTATATATCCCATCGTATGGAAGAAGTATTCCGCATTTCAGATAAGATATCGATTCTGAGAGATGGGGAATATCTGGGTACATATGCCCGTGGTGAAATTACACACGATAAAATCATAAAGTTGATTGCAGGTAAAGAACTTTCTTCTGAAATAGTAGAGAGAAAGAAAGAAAGCAGAACATATAAGGAGCCTGTTTTACAGGTAAAGAATTTATGCAGACCTGGATTTTTCAACGGACTGGATTTTAATTTATATCCGCAGGAGATTCTGGGTATATATGGACTGCAGGGAGCAGGAAGAACAGAGTTGCTGGAGACTTTGTTCGGTCTGGCTCCTTCCTGGTCGGGCGAAATATGGCTGAATGGTAAACAGCTCAAAAACCGTAATCCTGCGGACGCAATACGGAACGGTTTTGCAATGGTACCGGAAAACCGTCTGAGAAACGGAATTTTTTCAAAGATGAGCATTACAGAAAATATGAACTGTTGTTCCGGTATCCCGATATGCCGTGCAGGAGGGCTTCTTAATATGAAAAAGATGGTCCGGAACTGTTCTGATGCTGCGGATAAATTTTCAATAAAAATCGCCTGTCAGAACGAAAAAATCAAAAATCTGAGCGGAGGAAATCAGCAGAAAGTTGTTATTGCAAAATGGATTGCAGCATCTCCTGATATTCTGATGATAGACGAACCAACACGGGGTATAGATGTGGGAGCAAAGGCCCAGATATACCGCATTCTAAGAAAATTAAGTTCGGAAGGTCTCTCTGTTATTATGGTTTCTTCTGAACTGTCGGAAGTCTTGTCACAGTGTGACCGTATTCTGGTAATGAAAGGTGGGTGCTTTGTTTCTGAATTAACGGGAAACAATGCTACAAAAGAAAAAATAATTGCAGCTGCAATTTGAATCTGTGCAGAAACTGCAGATCTGCCGGATCATTTTATTTAATAGGAGGTTCTTATGAGTTACAGGAAAATGGGTCTTGGTATTTTGCTGTCCATTTTGTCTCTGAATCTGGCGTTTGGCTTTGGATGGTCAAAAAAGAAGACGATGAACCAGCATAAGTTACGGTTTGTCGTCATATATCAGGATACGTCTCTCGAGTTTGGACAGGTAATCAAGAAAGGCGCTCTTGCCGCAGGTAAAGAACTTGGCGTAGATGTTGATTTTGAAGGTCCTATCGGTATAAAAGTTGATGAACAGGTTGCGGATGTTGAAAATGCAATTACGATGAAAGTTGACGGTATTGCAATTTCAAATGTAAACGGTCAGGCATTAAATCCTGTTATTGACAAAGCAATAGGAACAGGAATTCCAACAGTTACATTCAACAGTGATGCAGACGGATCAAAACGGCAGGCATTTTTCGGACAGAGCCTTGTTAATTCAGGCCGCGTTCAGGGCAGGATGATTGAAAAGTACATGGGGCCGAAAGGCAAAGTCCTTATCATAACGGGAGAAGCAGCAGCTTCCTGGTCGCAGCAGCGGGAACAGGGTGTCCGGGAAGCTCTTTCTGAATATCCGGATATTAAGATACTCACTACTGTCAGTACCGGCTGGGAAGAACAGGCGCAGTATGCAGCAATAGAGAATGCTTTGCTGGCTAATCCTGATATTACCGGTATTGCAACACTCGATGCGGCGACAACACCTGCCACCGGTATAGCGCTCCAGAGATTAAAAATGAAGAATATTGCACATGTAGGTCATGATCTTGCAGCGCAGACACTGGACAATATTAAGGCCGGCTATACAAAAGCTTCTCTGAGTCAGAATCCCTATAACCAGGGGTACCTGCCAGTAAAAGCACTGTACGACTACATAGTTAATAAAAAAGAACTTAAAAATGTCGATACGGGTATTTTACCGGTAGATGCCGGCAATATAGATGAATATCTGAAAAAACTGGCAGACGGGGAACCGATAGGTTGATTTATCAAGAGGGGACTGTTACTGGATCAAGTCTCAGTCCCCTGCAGCAAAAACAGGTTTACTTATGGATACACAAAAAAAGAATAAAATATTTGTACTGGGAAGTTATGCTGCAGGAATGACTGCTGCATGCGAAAAATTTCCCATGACTGGTCAGACAGTCCGCGGTCTTGATTTCCAGATATTATATGGAGGAAAGGGTTCGAATCAGGCAGTTGCGGCAGCAAGACTTGGGGGACAAGTTACGTTCTGCACATGTATAGGATGTGACTCTCTTGGTGATGATGCTGTTAAGCTGTTTGCCCGTGAAGGATTAAATACAGACTATATAAAACGTACGAATAAAAGTACTACGGGTGTAGGCATTGTTATGCTGGACAGGAAAGGTAACAACGAAATAGTTATCTGTCTTGGTGCCAATGACATGTTTACTGAGGATGATGTTGACAATCTGGAAAACGCAATAGCAGAAAGTGATATTCTCCTTATTCAGCTGGAATTTAATCTTCCTGCAATAATAAGAGCTGTTGAGCTGGCATATAAACATCATGTAAAAATCATTCTTAATCCGGCTCCTTATCAGCAGTTACCCGACTCTGTTCTGGAAAAAGTGTCACTGATGACACCGAACGAAACAGAGGCACAGGAGATGGCTGGTACATCGTCATTTACTATGACAGTTCCCGGATTATTATTCAGCAGATATCACTGTCCTGTAGTGGTAACGCTTGGATCAAAAGGATCATATATCAAAACAACGGATTTTGAAGGAATGGTTCCGCCTTATCCGCTTGATCCCGTTGATACTACCGGTGCAGGCGATACATTTAACGGTGCACTTGCAGTTGCGGTAAGTGAAGGGCAGTCTTTGCAGGATGCAGTATGGTTTGCAACAAAAGCCGCAGCCATTTCAGTAACAAAGAAAGGCGTAGTGGAAGCAATACCAACAAGAAAAGAGGTAGACGATTTGAAAGAGGTTGAGAAATGAAAAAAAGCAGAATTTTGAATAAATATCTGAATGAAGCAATTGCGGATATGGGACATGGGGACATCATTATAATTTCGGATGCAGGTTTTCCGATTGATGACGACAGGAAAAGAATTGATCTGGCGCTTGAAGCTGATAAACCGGGAATCATAGAAATTCTGGATCTTGTTATGAGTGATTTTATCTATGAACGCTGCATAGTTGCAGAAGAACAGCAGAAATATAATCCGGAACATTACAAGCGTGTTGTTTCTATGTGCAGCCGGTGTAATGTTGAAACAATTCCTCATGAACAGCTTATAAAAACATATCCTTCTGCTGCAAAATATATTGTAAGAACGGGAGGTTTTGAACCATGGGGGAATGTTATTCTGTATTCGGGAGTAGATGCTCCCGTATGGTTTAAGAAACCGGGAGCAATAGCCCCCGATTATTATGAGAAACGTGTTTCATATCACGAATAAAAAGAAAATACTACAGGAGAAAAAAATGAGAATTTGTTGTGCATATGCTGTAAAAGCACCTACAGGATTAAGCTGGCCGGGAATACTGCAGAATTATCAGAAACGGACAGAAGAAATCAGTACATGGCTCAAAAACGAAATTACGGATTCAGATGTGACCTTTGTTAATAAAATAGTTTCCGCGGAAACTACCGACGAAGAATTACTTGAGATCACACAATTTGATGGTGTACTTGTTTTTCTGCTGGCGCATGGAACAGGGATAGGACAGAGGCTTGTGTCAAAGATGCGGCATGGGCTTATTATTGATGATCCGTTCGGCGGTTCCGGAGATCTGATACGTATTTCAGGAATAATCCATAAAGAAAAATATCCGGTACAGACGGTAGGAACACAGGATATGGAAGCTTTACTCCACAAAATACGTGTTTATCTTGCGGTACCACGGATTGCCGGCAGCAGAATTCTTGTATTTAAGAATTTTGAAAAAATGACTCCGGTAAAAGAGGCTGAAATGGTACGTTCTATTGGGACCGGAAGTACAATGAAGCGTTACCGTGCAGGAAAAGCCGGATTTGATGAAACTGTCAGACAAATAAAAGATACGTTCTCTATTGATGTTGTTATGAAAGATCTTAAAGCGTTGAAACAGTATATGAGCGGAGCGGATGAAGAAAAAGCAAAACAGTATGCAGAAAAGTGGACTGCAAACGCTGAGAAAGTTGTTGAACCGTCATCCAGTGATATTCTTGCAGCTGCGAAAATGTATCTGGCCCTTACTGAAGCTAAAAAAGAGACACATGCTGATGTTGTAAGCATTGACTGTATTCTGATGTTTTTTGCATACGATATGGGTGTATATCCGTGCCTGAGCTTCTTTGAAATGAACAACAATGGTGAAATAGGTATCTGCGAGGGTGATCTTGATTCTGCAATCTCAAGTCTGATTATACAGAAAATATCAGGCAGGCCGGGATTTGTTTCGGATCCGTTTGTTGATACCGAAAAAAATCAGATTACGTACGCTCACTGCGTCGCGTCAGCAAAACCGTTTGGACCTAAGACAAGCCCCTATCCGTACCGGATACGGACGCATTCCGAAGATGAATCCAGTGCAGCTGTTCAGGTTATGCTGCCTGCCGGCTATCCGGTTACGACAATAAAGATCAGTGCAGCTAATAAAGCAATGAGCATACACAGCGGAGAATCGATAGGGAATATTGATACTGCCAGCGGCTGTAGAACAAAACTTGTCGCAAAAATACCGTCAAGCAGAATCCTGCTGAATAACTGGCATAATGAATTATTCAGCTGGCACCGGGTTACCGTATATGGAGATTATCGCAATGACTTCATGGATATTGCACAGTATTTCAACTTGAAAGTATATGAAGAAGATAAGGAAAACTGCAATTAAAAAAATATAACAGAACGCAGTAAAATTATGCGTCCAGGGACCTGCTGATTAAAAACCGGAAATGTGATCAGCTGGTCCCTGTCGTTTTTAAATTCGTTATTTATACAGCAGGAAAATTGCCGGTACTTTGTTCAGGCTGGGCAGCGCTGTTTTTTTCCACTGTGCGACGGTCCTTGTGTGAATATATTCTTCCGGGCACGTGATTCCTGCTGCAATACACAATTTTGTTTCGGGGCGCAATGCGGACAGGATCGTCTCTATCATTTTTGCGTTCCGGTACGGCGTCTCTATGAACAGCTGCGTCTGGTTTTCCTTATATACGCGGGACTCCAGCTGTTTAAGTTTCTGTGCGCGTTCCGCAGGTTTTACCGGGAGGTATCCGTTGAACGCAAAGCTCTGTCCGTTAAAACCGCTGCCCATGACGGCCATAATGATTGACGACGGCCCGACGAGCGGAATGACGCGGAGGTTCTGCTTCTGCGCAATTGCCACGACGGCCGCTCCCGGATCCGCAACCGCAGGGCATCCCGCTTCGGAAATCACGCCCATCGCACTGCCGTTTTTGAGCGGGTCAAGATAGTTTCCGATCTGCGTCACGTCCGTGTGTTCACTGAGTTCGTAGAACGTGAGTGTGCCGATGTCTATATCCTTATCAACTTTTTTAAGAAAACGTCGTGCAGAACGTACGTTTTCTACAATGAAATATTTGATTTGTACGATAATATCGTGATTATACGAAGGCAGAACAAGATTCGTGTCCGTATCGCCGAGCGTCGACGGCAGTAAATAAAGTGCTTTTTCCATCAGTTAAACCTTTTATAAAAAGTAATGGAAAAACAGGATTAACGCAAGTGAAAGGCGTCCTGTCATTTTAATATTTCAGGATGCTGTCTGACGAAAATTTCAGCGATATGCCTGTTTACGGCACCGGCATTTTGAAAATCAACTTTTTCCTGAAGCGGGTCGACCGGAAAAATATAATTTTTCCGGCCTTTTGCATAAAATACTGTTTCTCTGAGGTAAACTCGTCCGGTCGAAATCAGATTCATGTGGTAGTTTTTTGCTGTTTTCCTGATCCCGGGGTCCAGCTTGATTTGCGTTTCAATCTCTTCCAGCACATCTGATTCAGTCCGGCTGACAGGACAAATACTGTCGTCATCAGCATCTGTCCTGTTTATGCTCACTTCCGTGAGTCGTTGTCCGGACAGTACTGCGATGTCACGGCTTGTACAGCTGCAGATGAAGGTATATTTTTCCTTTGTCTGCACAATTTCATATACTGCAGACAGGTAGGGAAGGTATACTGTTTCACCTTCATAGAGTATTGTTTTTCCGTATTTCACTACAGCCGGCAGAGTCCTCATAAAATCAGTCAGTATTTTCAAAGGTTCTCTGCCGGCTTTTTCATTCACAATATACGTAATTTCCATTTTCCGTACGGTTTAAATCAGTACAAGCAGAATACACTGGACAATGAAGAATCCGATCAGCACATAACTGATACGGTCAATTTTTCCAGGTATGACGTAGTATCCTTCGTTGTCTTTTTCCTCAATTTTTCCTGCGGCTGCAAGCTGTGTTATATACCCTATGGTAAGTTTACTGCCTGTTGCCGTCTCAAAACTGAATTCATCGTTTGTGATGTCTGCCGTTTTATCTTTCTTTGTGGTAAGAATACTGACGATATATCCGACGGTAAAAGCCACAAGAAATCCGAAGAAATTCCACCACAAAGATCCGACATTGGTTCCGAGGAACAGAAACAGATCAAATACAAGACCCGCAATGACGGCACTGATGCATCCTTTTTCATTTCCTTTTCTGCAGAATACTGCAAGTACGAATGCACTCAGCATGCATGGATAAAACAGCGGTCCGATAGTGTTAATGATATCAAGTACTCCGCCGAGATTTCCCAGAAACAGCGCTATTACCGTGGCAAAAACACCCCAGAACAATGTCATTACCCGCGACATCTTAAGACATTCTGCATCGTCGGCTTTTGGATTGATTTTTTTGTAAAAATCATTAACGCTGACGGTTGCCAGAGAGTTGAGCGCAGAATCAAGACTGGACATACCTGCTGCAAATACGCCGGCGGTAATCAGACCTGCAATACCGGTTGGAAGATATTTTGAAATGAATGTCAGCATGACATAATCAGAGTTGTCGAATTTTTTTCCCTGTGTCAGAGAATACAGACAGATACCGGCAAACAGGAACAGGAATGTCTGTACAGGTACTATAAAACCGGCAAAGGCAAGTGAAAGTTTTGATTCACGGATGTTTTTTGCAGTCAGTACACGCTGTATCTGGCTCTGGTCCGTACCGATATATGTCAGGTACAGAAAACCTGAACCGAGGAGTCCGCCCCAGAATGTGTAAGAATCTTTCAGTGAAAATGAAAAATTAAGTTTGGAAAGCATGTTATGTGCTGCCGCATTTTCCAGAATTGTTCTGAATCCGCCTTCCCGTACTGCAGGAATGAAGATTGCCAGAAGTACGCCTGCCCAGATTATGAACATCTGCACAACATCAGTCCATATGACTGCCGAAATTCCGCCGAAAAAAGTGTAAATAATTGCGATTACACCCATGAGGATTATTGCCGTTTTCGTGTTCATGCCGGTTATCATCGACAGTGCCAGTGCCGGTGCAAACAGAACTACCGCTGTCTGTAAACCACGCGAAAGCAGAAAGATTCCTGCCAGAAGTTTTCGTGACTTTGCACCGAACCTTTTTTCCAGATATTCATAGACACTGACTACTTTCGTATTGTAAAAAAACGGTACAAAGGTTGTCATCAGAATTGCCATTACAATCGGAAACTGGAATGTGAACGTCAGCCGCTTTAAACCGCTTGTATATCCCCATCCCGGCATTCCGATAAAAGAAACTGCAGAGCACTGTGTTGCCATAACCGACAGGCCTATTGCCCACCATGGTATTTTTCTACCTCCCAGAAAATAATCTTCTGTCGAATTGTTTGTTTTTCCGGCCCGTGATCCCAGGTACAGCATTGCCCCAAAATACACAATCAGTACAATCCAGTTTACCATTCCGAAACTACCCATTTTCATGCCTCCTTATAAACAGGTTTTTTGCTGTGCGTCCAGGTAATCAATATGCACTTTCTGCAGCGAACAGATCAGCATACCGGTTGCCTTTTATAAATACGGGAATAATATCAACCGGTGCCGGTGTCTGGAGCGTCTGATTTCCCGTTATTTTTTTCTTTGTATTCATATTGATCCAGCTGCCTTCCGGCAGGTAGACCTTTCTTGTCGTCTGTCCTTTTTCCAGTACCGGCGATACAAGAATATCCGGACCGAACATGTATTCGTCCTCTGTCTCCCACGCCGTTCTGTCCGACGGATAATCGTAAAACAGCGGCCGCATTACCGGTGTCCCCTTTTCATGAGCCGCTTTCATCTGTTCCATGATATACGGCCTGAGACTTTCCCTGAGCAGTGTGTATTTTTTCAGGATCCGGTATACGTCTTCACCGAACGACCACAACTCATTCGGCGAACCGCTGGTATATTTCCAGCTGCCAGCGTCTCCTGCCGTAAACTGCCTGCCGTCCATGGAGATGATTTTTGGTTCTCTGAACCCGTGCATCCGCAGCACCGGACAGAACGCCGCAAATTCAAACCACCGTACCAGACATTCCCGGAATTCCGCTGATTCAGCATTTCCTCCGTGAAATCCGCCGATATCTGTGGTCCACCAGGGCATCCCGGAAAGTCCCATGCTCATGCCTGCATATATCTGATTTTTCAGTGAATCAAAATCCGATGCGATATCCCCCGTCCATACAAGTGCACCGTATTTCTGAGATCCGGCCCATGCACAGCGGCAGAGGCTCAGAATGTTTTCGTCTCCTTCCTGTTTCCTGCCTTCGTATACCATTTTCGTAAATTCCTTCGGATATACGTTCCCTGCTTCCAGATCGGTTCCGGCACTCAGCCGGTAATTCCGGTATTCATATCCGGATACCTCCGGTTCGCACTCGTCAAGCCAGAACAGGTGGATTCCCTTTTTATAGTAATTTTCGCGTAATCTACTCCAGACAAATTTCTGCGCATCACGATTCGTTGCGTCGAAATACGTGTCTTTGTTTTTTATGCCGAGCCTTGGTCCCATTTCCGTGCGGATCAGATACCCGGCTTCTTCCAGATACCGGAAGTTTTCGCTCCCTTCCTCTACTGTCGGCCAGACCGATACCATTACTTCAATTCCCATTTCATGCAGTTCGGCAGTCATTGCTGCCGGATCAGGCCAGAGTTCCGGATCAAATTTCCAGTCTCCCTGCGCAGTCCAGTGGAAAAAGTCAATGACAATCACCGAAAGCGGAATATTCCGTTTTTTATATTCACGTGCAACATCCAGAACCTCTTTCTGAGACCTGTAGCGGAGCTTACTCTGCCAGAGCCCCGATGCATATGACGGCATCATCGGTACTTTTCCAGTTACGTCTGCATATTTTTCCACGATTTCAGCCGGTGTATTTCCTGCAGTAATCCAGTAGTCGATCTGTCTGGAAGATTCGGCGACCCATTCGGTAACGTTTTTTCCGAACGTCGCTTTCCCGATTGCCGGATTATTCCACAGAAAACCGTATCCCCTGCCGGACAGAACAAACGGAATACTGATCTGGGAATTCCGCTGGCTTAATTCCAGGGAACACCCCTTTATGTTCAGATACGGCTGAGAGTATTGCCCCATTCCGTATAAATGCTCGTCCTCCTTAGCCTCAAAACGTGCCGTCAGCCTGTAATTGTCGGTTCCCAGATGAGGAATAAATTCCCTTGGGGCAATTTCAAGCGCACAGTCCTGAATTCCTTCCGAATTCCGTCTGCGGAAACGGTTTTTATCATATTCTTCAAGAAGAAGCTGCCCGTTCTGATTTAAGAAACGCAGTTTTCCGATGGAGAGTACTTCACAGGTAATATTTCCGTTTCTTATGCAGGCCGAATCTTCTTCTTCATTAATGTTAATGTCCGTATCAGTGCCAGCACCGCAGTCCTCAACCGGAAGAAGTGCCGATAAAGCATCATCCCTGAAGGAGGGCAGCTGCGTAGCCCGTATGCGCAGGCTGTTGGCGCCGTATGGTTCTATCTGCAGCAGTTCCTTATCGAACTTCCTTATAAGTGCATTTCCCTTTTTTCGTATCAACTGTTTAACCTCTTACTGATCAGTTATAAAATTTTAACACGTGTTAATTCTAAGTCCGTTTTTCCCAGTTGTCAATGAAAATATTTAACACGTGTAATATAATTTGTGTCTGACATTGCGCATAACAGTGTTTATTTGTTAAAATAAGAAAAGAACGCACTGCGGATTTTTCCGGAATCAGGTTATTTCCCCGGTGCGGAGGCAGGGCTGGAAAAAGTAATGATAACATATTCAAAACAGACACTGGAAGAAATTTCCGGGAAGATAGGTATTTCAAGAACGACAATTTACAACGTTCTTAACCATAAAGCACATGTAAGCGAAGCTACCCGGAAAAAGGTACTTGATGCACTCGACCAGTTTCATTATACGCCTAACTATAATGCCAGAAACCTGGCAATCAATAAAAAGTATTCTATTGCACTGATCAAGTATGAATCACCGAACGCACCATATTTTTCTCCTGCAATTGAACGCGGAATAAAAAAGGCCGCAGCAGATTTTGGAGATAACGGACTTGACATATCAGTCTATACAGCTGATTCATTATTCCCGAAGAAACAGCTCCAGTATATAAGGGATGCGTTTGAGAAAGGAATACGTTCATTTATTATTGCTGCCGCAGAACCGGCTGGCATCCGCGATGAAATTACCAGTCTTAAAAAGCAGGGCTGTTCTGTCGTTGTTTTAAGTAAACCAGTTCCGGACGCTGCTTTTGACACGTTTATCGGCATAGATGATTATAAAAGCGGGGTACTTGCCGGCGGTCTTCTGGGAAAAATGCTCGGCGCAGGGGGAAACCTGCAGATTCTGCTTGGAGAGCGTTCATACTCAAGTACCGATTCCATGCAGGCCCGTCTGAGCGGTTTTACAGATACAATTCAGGCAGAATACAGAGACATTCACATTCTGCCGCCGCTGGAAAAACTTCATGACCGTGAATCAATTTTCTCTTCTCTTGATAACCTGCTGAAGTCGCATTCCGTGCAGGGAATCTACGACCTGTCATATCACCCGGAACTTGTGGCGCAGTATATAAAAGAACACGTCGCATTTACTCCCCGTCTCGTCGTCATGGATCTGTTTCCTGAAATTACAGCAAGTATCCGCGACGGAACTATAGATGCGGTTATATTTCAGAATATTGAAGCACAGGCATATCATGCGTGCAGTCTCCTGTTTTATGAAATGTGCTACGGCAGAAGCATTGAAAAAAAATGCTTTTATCAGAAACTTGAGATTGTCATGAAAGGAAATCTGGAATATTTTTCCCCGGACTGATTTTAATGCATATTAAAAAAAAATTTCACTTTTTTAAATATATGCGTTAAACTCAAGTCATGAAAGTTGCTGTTCTTGATGATGAAGAGAAAGTCTGTACGCTTATTTGTACGCTTATTGAATGGGAAAAAATTGGTCTTGAACTTACAGGTACTGCTTCTGACGGAATAAGCGGGCTTGAACTCATAAAATCTACAAAGCCGGATTTACTTATAACCGATATACGCATGCCGGGAATGACCGGCCTTGAACTGGTAAAAGCTGCAAAAGAACTATTACCGGATCTGCAGGTTATTATTATCAGCGGGTACAGCCAGTTTGATTATGCACAGACAGCAATTAATTACGGTGTCGTAAATTATCTTTTAAAACCTATAAAAAAACAGGAACTGAATGCCGTTCTGCAAAAGATGGCTGATAAATTTGCAGCCGCTCAAAAAAATATTTCAAAAGCACAACGACTGGAGAAAATTGTTGCTGAACATGAAAAAGAGAAAGACAGGGCAGCACTTATTGCGGCAGTCGGGAGTCATTCCGGAGCAGAAAATAACCGTATCAGTATCAGCTGTCCGTTACGGATTTCTATAATAAAAATTGACTCAGTTTCTGAAACATTCGATAGAAGTGCAGCCGCAGTATTGAATTCCAAAATTCAGGAAAAAATTGATCAGCTTATTCAGGAACCGCATTTAGGAACTTTTTCAAAAGGATATTTTTTTATACTGGCAGTTCATGAATCGGTGGAAGATCACTCGTATCTTGATGATCTTCTTTTCTGGTGTAAATCACAGACACAGATATTCAGAAATTTTACGATGTCCATCGGATGTGGGACAAGAATCGATCAGGATGAATCAATACAGAAAAGTGCTCTGGCCGCTTTTGAGGGACTCGCACGGAGACTTGAAGAAGGAAGTCTTCAGATATATGAAAACAGAGAATTGCTTCCGGAAAGACAGTTCAGTGTTGAACGCTATGTAAAACTTTTCCTTGGTGTTATCATGCAGGAATCTGAATCTGCCTTTAAATCTGCATTTGATTCTTTCAAAAGTGATATTGAAAAACAATGTCTTGAACCCTATTATTACGAAATTGTTTTACAGGAATTTTCCCGGTGTTTTCTGGAAGAATCGACACTTCATCTGCAGCTTGAAAATTTAAGTGAAATACAGCAGGCTGCAGAGTGTCTTCTGGTCTGTGCTTCTAAGGAACAATTATGGAAAACACTATATACATATCTGCGGCTTGTATATGATTTGTTTACTGCAGAACAGCATGAGAAATATGTAAAACCAGTGAGACTTGCAAAATCGTATATTCTGCAGCATTATAACGAGAGCCTTATTTGTCTGAATACAGTTGCCGGTCAGGTTGGACTTAATTGTGCCTATTTTTCGGTCTTGTTTAAAAAAGAAAATAACGGCGAGGGTTTTTCTGAGTATCTGCAGAATCTGCGCATAAAGAAAGCAAAAGAGCTTCTTGTTGAGAGTACACTGTCAGTCAAGCAGATAGCCGGCTCTGTCGGTTATTCTGATCCTAAACATTTTGCAAAAGTCTTTAAAAGCGTAAGCGGAATAAAACCTGTTGAGTATCGAAAATTATATGAGTGATATATGAACCGGAAAAAATGGTATATTGAAACAAGAATCCGGCTGCTTGCCACTCTTTTCCTTGTCTTGTTTTTGTTTTCAATTACACTTTTACTTCTTACCCAGTACAGGCAGATTCATCTTTTCTGGTTATTTTTTCTTTCTGGTTCCGTTCTTGCTGTCATAATACTTTCCTGGTTCTGGATTATTGTCCCATATCAGCGTTCAAAGCATTTTTTCGCACTTTTTGCTGATGGATACTCT
>JBAYAJ010000042.1:0-16816 GCA_041669845.1 Treponema sp. | reverse complement strand
TCTTAACGAACGGAAGCGGTATTTCTGATTATTTTTATCACGAGGCTGCAGCAGTTCCGCTGTCTGTCAGAATATATCCGGTGTATATGTTTATAAGCTATTCCGGTCGGACTTAAGTTTCATTTGATCTTCAAGTACAAAATATTTGTATTTTTCCGAATCATATATAAAATCCCATGTCCCTGCAAATCTTACTTTTTCTCCGCCAAAGCCTGTTTTAAAAATATATAAACCGGCCATTGAATTTGCTGTATTGTTGTTCGGGGGAATACCCATAAGATCATAACTTGTGCATCCTCTTCTGCGTGCAAATCTGACTGCTTCCCATTGAAGTCCGTAATTCGGCATAAGTTCCCGCTGTTCAAGACTGGAACCTGCATACATGTAGTATGCGTTATGTCCTGAAAGTGCAATAATAATTCCTGAAATAATTTTTTTATCTTTTTCCGCAGTCATAATGCTGAACTGCGGCGCCGGAGCCGGTGCATCAAGCGGGATGATTTTTTCGCGTGGCGGTGGTTCGTGTACTGCATTACTCTGGACGTGCTTATGAGAAAACAGCCTGTCGAAATATTGTTCTTTTTCATAAAAGAATTTTTTACGCAATGCCGTACTTTTATACAGACTGTACCAGTCCGGAAGTGCTTCCGCTCCTTTTATTGAAAATACAATTTTACTTCGGTATGCATGTCTGATACAATTACGCGTTGTTGCCCTCATCCGCGAAAGAATTTGTTCGGGTGATGCAGCAATATTGACAATGACCGTATCCGGACATATATAATTTCCAGGAGCTTTCCGCAGGTTATGAGTTTTTGTTCCCCAGTTCATTATAATTTGTTCATTTTCCGGCTGCACTGTTGTACCATTGCAGTACAGGCTCTTCCATGCGAGATCGTATCTCAGACAGATACATTGTACTGGAAGAGCAGGTCTGACTGCAACCGCAATTTCTTCAAGCAGAATACCTCGTTTTTCAGGAGCGATAGAAACTGATGGTGCTTTTGGTGCATATGCATAGCATGAACCGTCATGACGGAAACGGATAAGAACCATGAACGGAAACTGAAAGGATGTATCCTTGTCGGAATACGATACGGTGAAAAAAAAAGGCTGCTGCCCGCATGTATTTTTAAACGTTCCCCAGAACGCCGTCTGAAAGAGATTGTCCTGCAGCGGGAAATCCTCCGGTCGAACCTGCTGTATTGTAACCATAGACGGCTACAATACCAGCAAAGAAAAAAAGAAGCAATGCCGTCATTTGTATGCCATGCGGAATGTGGTCTGCTCAATACAGCTGCTGCACAAGTGTGGCATATATATTTCGGTTATTTTTTTTCGAAATGACTGTTGAATTCTCTGTCTTCATCAGAAGTATCGTTTGCATGTTTCATATTGTCCCAGTCAGATGATGAAGATGGTCTGTCAGGCATGATGAGTGCGCAGATAATATATGCCACCAGTCCTGCACCGACGCTTACACATGTTATTACAACCCATATGAGCCTGACTATAGTCGGATCAATATTAAAATATTCGGCAATCCCGGCACATACACCGCAAAGTTTTTTTTCCTGTGATTTATAAAGTCTTTTAGCCATCGTTTTTCTCCTTTTATCTTTCACATTTTAATCTTAACATTTCCCATTCCGCAATTGATTAAGAAGTGATTCTGTTTTTGTCCGCTGCAGATTATACTTCCGAAGCCGTCTTTGTGAAGGTCGTTGAACCGTACAGATCCTAAACCGACTTTTGCAGCAATCGAATAATCGTCAGGATTTCCTTCTAGCACAAGAGAAATATTTCCTATACCACAATTTGCCTTTATAAGACCATGCAGTTCACCGGTGAAAGAAATATTTCCCATATTACAGTGGAATTCTGCTGCACCGCCCCGGACTTTTGAAAGTACTATTTTTCCGGCTTCAACATCGACATAACAACGGGCGCTTTGTATTTCGACATCCTTAGCATCAAATGATCCTGCTCCAATATGGAGCCGCAGTAAATCAATTTTTGTATGTTCTGGAATTCGTATAAGAATACGGGGATGGTATACTTTATTTTCCGATGAATCATTATGAGTCCAGAAGCTTATATCCGGTATTTTTTTCGTATTTTCAATCGAAAACGTTCCAAACGGTGAAAGCCCGTACCGTATATCTCCCTGTGCAATTCCCCTGAAGTCTACAGAAAAGAAAGCCCCTTTAATCATTACGATTTCTGCAGTACCGAGCGAAATATCTAAACTGCGTACTTCATCATTTGAGAAACTGCCGCATGTACCGTCTTCTGATTCATTTTTCAGTTTTTGTCTTACTGATGGAATTCCTGCAAATTTTGAAACGATACTTTGTGCCAGTTCTTCAGGAGCGCCGAATTCTTTCATTACTTCCTGATCGTTTCCGGCGTCATCGAAATATCCCCGGTAATACTCAAGCGCTTCCTCTTGTTCTTCAACGGGAAGTGATCTGAGCTGCAGTTTTAGTTCACTCAAATATTCTTGTCGTGTCATAAATCATCTCCCAGTAGTATGCTGTTCATTTTTTTATAATATTCGATCCAGTCGCGCCTGTAAGAATCAAGTTCAATCATTCCCTGTGCGGTAATTTTATAGTACCGCCTGTTCCGTCCTGAAAATTCTTTATCATAAGTTTCAAGAAGACTGTTTGTCTGAAGTCTTCTCAGCACCGGATATAATGCACTTTCAGAAACATCAATCACGTTTCGGACATCCTGCGTAATCCTGTATCCATATGTTCCTTCCTGTTCGCGGGCTACGACGGCAAGAACTACGGCATCAAGAAGGGAGGAGCCGGTGTTGAACATCATAAAACGCTCCTTTGTTGTAATGAAATAATATTATATTATTATTTATAATATACAAAGAATAGTATTGTGTGTCAAGTAATTTTATAGGATTAACAGGAGTTTCGTATCTGCGAAACGCCGTGCGGTGATTATTTTTTAGGTGAAGCTGCTTTTATAATTTCAAGTACTTCATCAGGAGTACTTGCAGATAGAACTTCTTCGATAGTATTTTTTTTCCTTAAAATACTGCTGACTGCGGATATAACCTGCATCTGGGGAAATTCTCCTTTTCTGGGAGAGACAATGATAATAAAAATTTTTGACGGTTGTCCATCAAGTGGTGAAAAATCTATTCCTTCTTTTTTTATTCCCAATGCGATACAGATATCTTTTACTCCATCGGTTTTTGCATGAGGAATGGCTATTCCCTTTTCCAGACCAGTACTCATAATATCTTCACGTGACTGTACGTCAGAAAGTACGAGATTGTGGTCTGTTACTTTACCTGTTTTTTCAAGCAGAGAAACAAGTTCGTCAAGAATGTCTTTTTTTGTTTCACCATTCAGATCACAGCAGATAACATTTTTGTTAAGCAACTTGATAAGTGCCGGTTCGAACCTGTTTTCTCCTGAAACCAGGCTGGACTGAAGCGGGCCTGCTGCATGCAAAGCTTCAAGCGTCTGAAGTGATTTGTTCAAACGAAGAAGGACTTCGTATATTTCGGCTTTTACAAATCCCATATCTTCTCTGTCGGTTTCTATGGTAACGATACTGTCTGTCTCAGTAATGGACAGAGATATATTTCCTCTGCGCGCCTGTGAAAGTCCGTCGGAAATATTCATCATTTGTACATAAAAACCCTCCGACCGGAGGTCCTGAAGGAACATGTCGATGACAAGGTCTGCGATTTCATCATCCTTGAAGTCCCAGACGAACAGCTGCGCTTCTGCGGTTTTAATTTCTTTACGGGTTCCACGCCCTTTTATTTTTAACGTAATACTCAGAAGTGGGGGAGCAAATATTGTAGTCACAAGTGTCATAAGAATAACCACGCCGAAAAGTTCCTGATTGATTATTCCAGCAGTCAGACCTATGCCTGCAATAATAAGTGCTACTTCACCTCTCGGTATCATTCCAGTACCTATGCGCAAAGCACCTTTTACATTAAAACCGAGTACCAGCGAAGGCCCTCCGCATCCGATTACCTTGGCCAGAATGGCTGCAACTGTATAGACTGCACCGAATATAAGAACTTCTTTATTCATCAGTGTTCCCAGATTAACACTCATTCCCATGACGGCAAAAAATATTGGTACAAAAAACTTATACAGCCCGTGAATACGTTCCTGAATAACCGGGGCTATTTCTGTACCGGACAGAGCAAGTCCTGTCGTATAAGAACCGATAATCATTGCAAGCCCCTGTTTTTCAAAAACTCCGGCAAGAACAAGCGCAACTCCCAAGGCTGCAATTGAAAAATCATATGTTCCGCCGAATAATTTTACAAAACGTGCAATGTATTTTGAAAAAATGATACAAAGTGCTGTAAAAACAAGCCATATCGCAAAAGCTTTAAAGGCAATCATCTCTATTTTTGTACCGGATATTGCAGCACCTCCCGAGATGGCCGAGACAATTCCCATAACAACGGCAAGCAGAACAATACCAAGTACGTCATCAAATACTGCCGCTGCAAGAATTGTAACACCTTCGGGAGAATCCATTTTTTTCTTGTCAGAAAGGATTCTCGCAGTAATGCCTACAGATGTTGCTGTAGACATAATTCCGAGAAACAGGCTCCGTACGTCCATAAAACCGGCACCCAGCATAAGCATAGAACAAAAGTCTCCGAAAAGAAATGAAACAGCCACTCCTCCGAAACCGATTATACCACCCGTTACTGAATATTTGAGGAATAGTGTCAGATCTGTTTCTATACCGGATGAAAACAGGAGAATAATCGATGCAAGTGAGGAAAGTGTATACAATTCCGGGCTTACAGCAAGAGATGATGAGTTCAAAGGAAATATACCGTGTGCGAATCCTGGAAGAGGTATTCCTCCGAGCGCGTAAGGTCCGATGATAATGCCGGCAACAAGCTCGCCAAGAACAGAAGGTATGCCGATTTTAACAGCCAGTTTTCCGACAAGGCGCACTGCAAAAATGATTACAGCCAGCTGGAAGACGAGTGAAGTTACAATCTCCGTGATATTCTCTTCCATAAAAACCTCCGTAACAGACGTGTTTACACAAAAATAATAAATACTTCTTTTACGACAGTATTTGTAATTTGGGATGAACAATATCATTTATTACGAATATGTACAACAAAAAGAGACATCCGGCGGGGATGCTTTTGCTGATTTTTTATGCTATACTGCTGTGTATGAATATTCTGCATGTGCCTCCGTCAGAAATCTCACACATTCTTATAGAGAACCTCAAAAACGATACAGTTTTGTTTGTTTTTCCAACGGATATAGCAGCTTCATCATGGGCCGACTGGATTGTGTCTCATTCTGAAGAAAGCGGGGTGACGTCGGTGTCTCTTGAACGTTTTGCCGCATGGGATACATTCAAGTCTTCCGTGATGAATGCAAAAGTCCGGGACCACAGGAGTATTCCGTCTCTGCTTAGGAAAATTTTTGTACGCAGACTTATTTCTGAAAACGCACGGAAAGCCTCAGAGGGAGAACCACTATTTAAAAGCATTATAAATCCCGTTTATGCACAGAATGCGTATGCGTTTACAGACTGGATAGCCCGTATTCTTCCATCATTGGAAATATGGCATGACAAATATGAATTATGGCTGAAGAAGCGGAACGGTAACGACAGTGATGAAGAAAATCATGATTATTTAACTCTCTATACGGTGTATAAAAAATATCTTGACGATAATAACCTTTTTGAACCGTCATGGATCATGCCGGATTTTTCTCTTGACGGAAAGACTTGTATACTGTTTTATCCCGAGACACTTGAGGATTTCAGCGATTACCGGGAAAATATGATGAAGGCGGAAAATATACAGCTTGTCATGCTTCCGGAGACGACTGCCCATCCTGTTGTATCGTTCTATACGAATTCGCGTACAGAACTTAGGGCGGCTGCGTTGAAAATCCTAAGCCTTGTAAAAAACAACGATGCCTCCTGGAGTGATATTGCAGTCAGTGTAAGCGATATGGACTCATGGCGACCGTATATTGAGCGTGAATTCCGGTTGTACTGCATTCCGTTCGTTATGCGTGCAGGAGAGCCATATACCACGTACTGTGCAGGACGGATATTCCGCGAGATTCAGGAATGTGTACAGAATAATTTTTCATATGACAGTGTCCGTTCTCTTTTGCTTGACGGATATATTCCATGGAAAGAAAAAGAACTTAATCAGAATCTTGTACGGGAGGGGTGTGAGCGTAAATGCATCTGCTCATATGAAGAGAACGGTACAATGATCGATTCTTGGGAACGTGCACTTTCGTCTTCAAATTCCGGTAATACAACAGAGCGCGAACTGCGTATGTACAGGGAATTAAAAAAACGTATAACAGGATTATGCAGTGCAGCTACATTTCGCGGTATACAGACACAGTGGTTTGCTTTCCGCTCTGATTTTCTCGATGATTTAAGTTTTTCGGATGATGCAGATCTTATTCTAGGCAGATGTCTGAAAGTGCTTTCTGATTTGATCGATATTGAAGATAATTTTCTTACACCGTTTCAACTGACGATTCCTTCTCCGTATAGTTTCTTTCTTAATGAACTTGAAAACAGTATTTACCAGAAGCAGCCCGGAATTTGCGGTGTGTCCGTTTTTCCATACCGGCTTTCATCCTGCGCACAGTTCAGATATCAGTTTATACTCGATTCTTCACAGACGAGACTTACTGTTCCGTATCAGAGTCTTTCATTTCTTTCCAGAAAAAAACGGGAGGAACTTGCCGGACCTGACAAGGATACAGCTTCAAATGCATTCGTACGGTTATATGCGGAAAAGGACACTGCTTTTTTTTCTGCTGCGGAACAGACATTCGACGGTTTTTCCATTCCATTCAGCCTGCTTGTTAAAAAAGAGAAAAAAGAATGTGACGAAGAACTCTCCTGTCTTTCAGAAGATGATTTTATTATCCGGGAACAGAATTGTCTCGCCGGTGATTCCACTTTTCCTGGAAAGATTACACAGCTGCAGAAAAACGGTTTTTCCGCGTGGAAAAATAAAATAGTGGTTCCGCATGTGACGTATCAGGAACCTGACGTCCGGCTAAAACAGAAAATAAAGTATACACTTTGTATAAACAGGTCCCGTTACGACGGCAGACCCGATGTGCTTCATATAGCACAAACTGATCTTAAGAATTTTTATCCGTGCCGCCGTGCATGGGTTTTCAGTCAGATTCTTAAATTAAAAGACGACACACTTGATACATCACTTATGGAAAAATATGACTCAGGTTCAATAAACCATAAAATTCTTGAACTGTTCATGAAGTCGTACAAAGAGACAGGCAGAAAACTTCCTTACGTTTCAGAAGACGGTATATTTGAAAATGAACCGGAATTGCGGGAAGCACTTGTTGGATTTGCAGGTGAAGCGTTTTGTTCACCGGAGGAAAATTTTAATGGAAGTCCGCTCGTCCTTACGGTTCTTGAATCACAAAAAGAAATTTTTGCCGATACGATACTTTCATTTCTCCGAACGTTTTGTAAGACGTTCGGAGGATATACGGTTATCGGGGCAGAACAGTGGATGTCAGGTGAGTATGGAGATGTTTCCAATGTTTCATTAACCGGCAGAATTGACTGTATTCTTTCAGATGATAATGGAAACGTGTCCATCATCGATTACAAAAATACAGCGGCAGGTGCGCCCGGGACAGTTGACTGTATCGCCGATTCTAAAAACCGACTTGCGGACTTTCAGATTCCTATGTACATAACTTTATGGAATATGAATCATACAGCCGGTGAAGTTTCAGCTGTGGAGAATGCACTTTTTTATACCATCAGTGACAGAAAGAACCGTTTTATTGTTCAAAACGGACACAGTGGACATTCTGGAGCCATGACAATGACGGAATATGCACATACACTTGAATGTTTTCATACATATGTAAAAGATTTTACTGACAGCGTACATTTATATAATTTTGCGGTAGATTCGGAGCATGTTGAAGCATACAGGGACTGCAGAAAGTGTCGTTTTAAATCGATATGCCGTACAGCATATATTTCATCCGGTATACGAATTCCGGAATTACAGGGAGACGCTTCATGATTTCAGAAAAATATCCTGCTTATTTTGCACTTCTTGACCGCTGTCTTGATGACCAGCAGATGAAAGTGTGCTGTTCGGATGGAAATACAATAGTTGCTGCAGGTGCTGGTTCCGGAAAAACACACGTTCTCGCGACTCGTTTTGCGTATCTCGTTATGACAGAAAATATCAGCGTTGATAAAATACTTACGTTGACATTTACCGATAAAGCTGCCTCTGAAATGTACGAACGCATATACAATACACTGACTTTTTTTGCTCTTAACGAAAAGACACCGGAAACAGAACGCCTTCATGCACAGAAAGCTGTAGCAGATTTTTCAAACGCGCATATACAAACACTTGATTCGTATTGTGCAGGTATAGTGAGACAGGCTGCAAACAGGTACGGAATCCGTCCTGATTTCCGTATTGGTACATCAGGGGCTGGAAGAACAATGAAAAATCTCGCGCTGCCTTTTGTGATTGCACACCGGAATGATACAGCAATACAAAGTACCGCAGATGCTGGAAAAATTCAGGAACTTGCAGATAACCTCTTTGCAGATACCATAGGACGATATACGTCTCTGGCAGACAGTGAAACTTTTTTTACTGATGCGCTTACTGTACAGAAAAAAGAAATAGCAGACGCATGGAATAAAAAAATACCGGAACTTACGGATGCTGTGAATTTTATCCGTGAAATATTCGATTCACTGCCTTCTGAAAAGAAACTGTCTCCTTACGGAATGTGTCTTTCAAAGGCACTTGGGGAAATTTCTTCTGTAGAGCTCTGTCCTGTTTCTCCTGAATCAATAGAAGACGGTAGTTCTTCTGTTAAGACTGCTGCTTTTTTACATGTGCTTAAACGATTTTACTTTAATCAAACCATGAAGGGATATACAAGTCAGCTGCGGAGTGCCGTCGGAACTATCAAAAATGATGACGGCATAGGCCCTGTATTTGAATCTGCTGCAGACTATATTATTCATTATAATACAACTAAAGGAATTTTCAAACTTCTTGATGATTTTCTGGCTCTGGTAAATGAATCAAAGCGCCAGACAGGAGAACTCACTTTTGCCGATGTAACAGGACTTGCACTGCGCGTACTGCGGGAGCAGGCCGATATACGGCACCAGGAAGCGGAATCATTCAGCCGGATTATGATAGACGAATTTCAGGACAACAACGGGAAAAACCGAGAGCTTCTATCTCTTATATCGCACAACAATATTTTTTTCGTTGGTGATGAAAAACAGTCTGTCTATAAATTCCGCGGTGCGGATGTTTCTGTTTTTAACAAACTGAAAAAAGAGATACAAGGTTCCGGCGGTTCGGTTTACAGTATGATATACAACTACCGGTCGACGCCGGAATTACTTTCGGCATTCAATCAGATTTTCGGAGGATATCTATGCGGAGAAAAAATCGACACAGGGTCTTCTGAACAGGTATATGCTCCCACTAAATGGGTGTTCCCGGAAAAACCGCTCAGCGAATATGAGGCAGGTTTTACAGATGAAACAGTTGCGCTGAAATATAACGCCTGTAAAGGAACCGCAGAAAAAAGTGTCGTTATTACAGAGGACAACGTTCCTGTACATGTCTGTATGCTTAATACGGCGGGGGTACTTTCAGATGATTCTGTATCGGATCTGTATCTGAATCCAAAAGACCAGCTTTCATATTTTATTGCAGAAAAAATTTCCGAACTTGCAGAAAATGGGATAAAATACAGTGACATAGCGGTTCTTGACCGTTCCCGTACGGACCGCAGTTCATTAACATCGTATCTGAGCAGAGCAGGAATTCCATATATACTTGATCAGCACAGAGATGTTTTTGCAGAAGCTCCCGTAAATGACATCTACAATATCATGCGGCTCTGTGTCTATCCGTCCGATATCAACGCGTTTGCCTCATTCATATGTTCTCCGTTTTCCGGACTTGATGAACAGTCTGCAGAGACTGTTCTTGCTCAATCCATAGACGGGGAAGCCGCCGGTACCGTTTTCAGACCGTTCCGACGGGAACTGGACGAGTGCATACAGAAAGCACTTCCAGATAGTGAATTCATAAAATATGCAGATGCGGAAAGACTGTATGCGGATTTATCTTCATTTATACCCTGTCACCGTATAACAGATACAATATCCCGCTTGTGGTACGACTACGGGTACCGGTACGAGTTTTTATGGCACAAAACTGTCTTTCTTTTTGCAGAACAGTATGACCTTTTGTTCGAACTTGCACGGCAGGCGGACAATGACGGTAAAAGCCCTGCATGGTTTGTCGATCAGCTTGGGCAGAAAAAAAATTCAGGAAATTATTCTGTATCAGATGATTCTGATATTAATACGGAAGAAGTAACGTATCTTGTTGAGCGGTATGAGGCTGTGCAGATTATGACTATTCATAAGAGCAAAGGACTGCAGTTTAAATATGTATTTGTATGCGGATGTACCGGAAATACGAAGTCGGACAGCAATAATGAAAAAGTATACTACAGTGAATCATCGGGAGTATCGCTCAATTTTAAAAACGGAAAGGGAAATTATTTTTTTAAAAAACAGAAAAAAGAAAGCGACCGAAAAAATGATGCTGAATTCCGCCGCCTTTTTTATGTCGGCCTTACACGGGCAGAAGTCGCGGTCTATATTCCAGGTGTCTGGCATCATCCAAAACCTGCAGGCGGATGCACAGCAATGTTTGAAACAATTATTGAAAATTATTATGAAGGCGACAAAACATGTTATAAAGAAGGTTCTCCGTTTGATTTTACACTGATAGAACCGGTGGAGAAAAAAAAATTGTACAGTCCTGGTAAAGTCTCTGCATACCATGTATCAGCGGAAGAAAAAATGCGGAAAGCACAGAAACTTGCGCAGGAGTATGAAAAATCAGAAGTTATAACACAGAGCGTCCTGCCTTTGAACAGGATTGCTCCAAGCAGTCTGGAAACGGCATTTACCGGTGCAGATACGGGAATTTCATCTGCTGATTCATATACCGGAATAAATGACATAGTAGAAAAAACAAAATTCGATTATGCTGCGTTCGGTACGCTTGTGCATGCGTATCTTCAGTCTGCCGGAAACGGTGTGCCGCCTGATGAATATGTTCCACCATTAACATTGACGGCAGGACTTGAAAAAAAAGCAGATCGTGCTGTCGTAGTCGACAGCTGCATCAGAATGACGCGTTCTTTCAATGAAAGTGCACCTGGAATAGCTCTGAGAGAGGTACGAAGCTGTGGAAGATGGTTCCGGACTGAATTTGCTTTCCGCAGTTTTCTTTCCGGCTGTTATGTTACGGGAGTACTGGATCTTGCTTATGAAAATGAAGACGGTACATATACAATTGTCGATTATAAAACCGATAAAATACAGCGTCCTGAACAGTATTATAAACAGCAGGCTTTATACCGGAAAGCGCTGTCCGATATAAGATATATTCCACAGAAAAGAATTACCTGTGTACTGTATTACCTGCGGACGGGTACTGTATGCAATATAACGGAGGCTTTGGACGGTATTATACACCTGAATCCGTTTTAAATGAAATCAGAAAATAAAAAATGATAGACAAAGGGATATAATTGACGATGAATCATTTTCTGATTAAATTATAATAGATACCAATTTTTTGGAGCTTATAGATGGCAGAAGAAGAAAATTGTAACCATGACTGTTCAGCATGCAGTAAAAACTGTGAATCACGCGATATGCGTGCAAAACTGCACGAAGGAAGTTCTGTTAAGAAAGTTATCGGTGTTATAAGCGGGAAAGGTGGTGTAGGTAAATCGTTTGTCACGTGTCTGCTTGCATGCGCTATGAACCGAAAGGGAAAGCATACGGCAATCCTTGATGCCGATATTACCGGACCATCAATTCCGGAGGCGTTTGGACTAAGTTCAACGCGCGTTGAAGGCGATGATAACACGATGAAGCCTGTTACGACAGACGGTGGCATTCAGCTTATGTCCATGGATTTCCTGCTGGAAAAAAATACCGATCCGGTTATCTGGCGGGGGCCTGTGATTTCTGGTGCCGTAAAACAGTTCTGGACTGATGTTATCTGGCATGATGTAGACTATATGTTTGTGGACATGCCTCCTGGAACGGGTGATGTACCCCTTACGGTATTTCAGTCGCTTCCTGTAGATGGAATTATTGTCGTATCGTCTCCTCAGCAGCTGGTCCGCGTTATTGTGGAGAAGGCGGTGAAAATGGCGAATATGATGAATATTCCGATAATTGGTCTTGTAGAGAACATGAGTTACGTAAAATGTCCGAAATGCGGAGAAATAATCCATGTTTACGGAAAAAGTAATATAGAGGCGATTGCACAGAATTATAATCTGCCTGTACTTGCAAAAATCCCGATAGAAGAGCAGTCGTCTGCAGCAATCGATTTGGGAACTATCGAAGATCTGAACGTTAATTATGTAGATAAGGCGGTTGATTTGATTCTTGCTATAAAATAAATGCCTGCACTTTCTGTATATTAACCTCTTTACGATAGCAGGGAGGAGGTTTTCAACTCAGAAGCGGCCGGTTTCTGCTTTATGAACCGGCCTTTTTTGTATCTTTTTAACGGATTTTATTTCCGCATAACGTCCGGAGTAATTGCTTATGAAGCATAGAGGTATTTCTTGTAAGAGCAGGCATTATTTTGCGGGAAAAGCTGAATCTCGTCCTGAAATGAGACCGGTTTCAGCGTGAAACCAGTCTGTTTTCATTATGAAGCCAGTCTCATTTCATCGTGAAACCAGACTGGTTTCATCTTTTTAAAAACGGCAGAGTAGATAGTCTGATAAATATATATAAATAACATCGAATCTGCCTTTTAAGCCCTTAAATTTAAGATACTGCGTTTGACAGGTGGTTATGATTTGCATATAACAATGATCGGCGTATGTCTCTATATACCGTTATAATGCGTACTGATTTTATCCTGTACATAAGCAATAAATTCGTCAAGTTTATATACTTTTTGCGGAAGGTTGCTGTCTGCCCGGAAACGTACAGACACAGTTCCTTCGTCCTGTTCTTTCTGGCCCACAACAAGTATATACGGTGTCTTATGCTCGGACGTAACAAGTTTTATTTTGTTTTTCATGTTATCGTCGCTGATATACGCGTTTGCGCGGATTCCGGCTGCAGTCATCGCATTACATACTTTTTGTGCATAATCGATAAAACCACCTCCGACCGGTACTATTGCTGCCTGTTCAAAGTGCAGCCATGCAGGCATAGCTCCTGCATAATTTTCAATGAGAATACCGAGAAAACGCTCAATGGAACCAAGTACTGCACGGTGCAGCATTACCGGATGATGTTTCTGATTGTCCGCACCGATATATTCTGCATTTAGACGTTCTGCGGAAGGTAACTGATAGTCTACCTGAATAGTACCACACTGCCATTGCCGTCCGAGTGCGTCAGTGAGTGTAAATTCAAGTTTCGGACCATAGAAAGCTCCTTCTTTCGGAGAAATCTCATATTCAAGTTTTGCTGCTTTACATGCATCTGCCAGCGCCTTTTCTGCATGTGCCCACGTTTCAAGGTCTCCTACATGATCATCCGGCATTGTGCTGAATTTAACGATCAGGTTTTTATCAAATCCAAAATCTTTATATACGTCTTTGAGAAGGTTACAGAATTTTGTTACTTCAGGACCAATCTGTTCATCAGTGCAGAGTATATGAGCATCATCCTGAACAAAACCCCTGACACGCATTGTACCGTGTAGTGTTCCGCTTGGTTCATTACGCACACAGTGCCCAAATTCTGCAAGGCGGAGAGGAAGGTCTTTGTAACTTCTGGTACGTGTGTTAAAAATTTCAAGTGCTCCCGGGCAGTTCATCGGTTTTATAGCAAAAATACGTTTTTCACTTTCCGTAACGAACATATTCTTTTGATAATGTCCCCAGTGGCCGGATTTTTCCCACAGAGAGCGCGGCATAATGGCAGGAGTATTAACTTCAAGATATCCGTCTTTGCGGATCTTATCGCGCATATAATCCTCGAGAGTAAGATACATTGTCCATCCGTTCGGATGCCAGAATACCTGTCCCGGGTCTTCATCTTCAATATGAAAAAGATCCATCTGAATACCCAGTTTCCGGTGATCACGGCGATCTGCTTCTTCGAGCATTTTCAAGTAGTCCTTAAGATCGTTAGGTTTTTCAAAGCATGCAGCGTAGACTCTGGTGAGCATAGGTTGAGTGGGATCTCCATGCCAGTATGCACCGGCAATCTTCATAAGTTTGAATGCCTGCTGATTGATTTCTTTTGTATTATTAACATGAGGACCACGGCACAAATCAAGGAATCCATCCTGTTCATAGGTAGAGATTATCTCTGTGGCGGCGAGATTTTTAATCAGATCAAGTTTATACGGTTCATTCTTAAACAGGTTCAAGGCTTCTTCCTTAGACACTTCTTTTCGTATAAATTTATGATTACCTGCAAGAATTTTGCGCATTTCTTTTTCTACGGCAGGAAAATCAGCGTCGGAGAATTTAGTGTCTTTGGGAAAATCGAAATCATAATAGAATCCGGTTTCTATAGCCGGTCCAATAGCTATTTTTGTACCGGGGAACAGATGCAGAATTGCCTCTGCCATAACATGCGAGCAGCTGTGTCGTATTGTCTGTAATTTTTCATCAAATGCCATATATATACCTTTTTCTTCTATAAAATGAAATGTATTATTTCAATATAATATCCGTGCGAAAAATAAATGTCAATTGCCATTAACTGTATCCCTTTAACCATATAGATACCCTGCTTAAAAAAAAGAGCAGCTACAAGATAGCTGCTCTTTCTGGAGATGGGGAGAATTGAACCAGACCGGATCAATTTTATTTCACATTCAATGTAATAATAAATATAGAATAATAGTAGATATATAATAAGTCAATATTATTATTTTTCCATCAGCAATTGTTGCCCTTTGTAATTCAATTTTCATCATTTTTAACAGAATATTCCATTTCTGTATATTTTTTTACTTTATTTCTAAATCCAATACTTTTATATATGTTGTATCCATCTTTAGTGGCTTTCAATTCTACTAAATCTAATTTTTCATTATTTGCATATTCTATTACCATTTTCATCAATATAGTTGCTATGCCGGTGTGTCTTTTCTGTGGAATTGTATACACATTCAGTACTTCTCCTGTTGTTCCACATAAAAATCTTGGATTGGCAGGTTTCTCTATTATTACTAGAATTGCGGTTGCTATTATATTTTCATTTTCTTTTGCAGTAAAAATAACACAGTCTTTACCGATATGCTTTTTAAAGTATAGTTGCAATTGATTCTTTATCTTTATTGCTTGATCCTTGTCAATTATTCCAAAATCTTCATTTATATATGCAAGACGCAAATTTAGTAATTGTTCAATATCATCTGTTGTTGCCTGAACATATTCAACTTTGTTTTTCATTTATTTTCCTTACAGGCTCCGCTTTGCGGCGTCTGGTTAATATTTGCGTCACCTGTAATTCTGGTCACGAATCGACTAGCACAAAATGAGACAAAGAAATTATCAAGTTGAAGCAGTTTTTAGACGTTTTCTGCAATTATTTTAATATTTTGTTATACTATACTTGCTGCAGCATTTTTAAATGTCCTATCTCAACTAGCACTATTCATACTCAAGTAATTATTAAATTAAAATACATTTTTAATTTAATCTATTATATTTTCTATTCATATTATTATCCAATAATAACATTCATTTTCTATTTGCTTTTCTAAGATACCACCATTACTTTCTATTACTTTCCTTGATCCTATATTGGTTGCCTCGCTGGTCAAAAGAATTTTTTTTACTCCTGCTTTCTCAATCTCTTTTATTGTTTCTCTGAGTAGTATTTTCCCATATCCCCTGTTACGTTTTGTTTTTCTTATTCCATATCCAATATGTCCGCCTTTTCTTCGTAAATTATCTGTAAGGTAACTTCTCATTTTTGAATACCCTATTACTTCATCTCCATCAAACAGCCAGAATATCGTTTGTGGTACATATCCCTTTTCTATTTCAGGTTCTGTTTTGTATTTTATATATTTCGCAATTAATTCCCCATATTCATTTCTGCCTATTCCATACCCGCTGTTTATGAATCCATTTTCTTCATTTCCAATATCCTGAAGCATTTCATATATATCCCAATTTTGGGAATCACTAATACTGGCTTCTTTGATGTGTATTCCATCCATAAATATCTTTTTCTCCATTATTTACGTACGCAACAGCGCGTCCGTCTAACATACAGAATTCGGACTCTGCAGGGAACTGCAGAAGCAGGGATTTGCCTGCGTCATCATTACACCCTCATCAATAGCAAAAACAGCAAAAGACAAGGCTGTCAAGACAGACAAAACAGATGCACTGATGCTCGCAAAAACGATTGCCTTCCATTCATATAAAGAAGTCGTGCTTCCTTCTGAAAATATAGAAGCCATAAAAGAAATAGTCAGACTGCGGAACTCCGCTCTTAAAGTCTGCAAACGGGCAAAACAGAACCTGCTGTCTTTTTTACTTGTACATGGTTTCTCTTATTCTGACGGCAAACACTGGACCGTGAAGTTTTCTTCATGGCTCAGGACAATTCATTTTGCCTCTGACTATCTCACTTACTGCTTCGAAGAATACCTTTCAGAAGTTACGCGGCAGATCCAGCGTCTGGCTCAGCTCGATAAAAAATTAAAGGAACTCGAAGACGA
>JBAYAJ010000041.1:0-16954 GCA_041669845.1 Treponema sp. | reverse complement strand
GCACAAATTATCCGCACACAACCCCATACCGTACGCACATTCGGCCAGACTGTCAGTATGTGAAACCTGATCGCAGAGATTCTGACTGCGGGAAAGCGGAAGTTTTGTTATGCGACGAAGTTCTTTTTCCGCAGCAAATACATATTCAACTGGAGCAGAGAATCCCGTTCCGACAGCTGTTCCTCCAAGAGGTATCGTTCTAAGCCTTTCCCTGAGCTTATTGAACCGCCATCTGTCACGTTCCACAGGCCCCGACCATGCACTGAAAACCTGTCCAAGCGTCATCGGAAGAGCATCCTGAAGTTCTGTCCGTCCGGTAATAAGTACATTCTCATATTGCGTTTCACGCTGAACAAGCTGCTCCTGAAGTTTTATAATACCGCTTTCTATATCTTCGAGTTCTCTGTATACCATAATAATGACAGCCGTAGGAAATGTGTCGTTCGTCGACTGAAAACGCGCAATGTGGTCAAGAGGATGCGCACGAAACGAAGCGGAAGGAAAAGACCCCGCATACATTTCGTTTGCGGCACAGGCAATAACTTCACACATATTCATATGAATACTGGTACCTGCTCCCCCCTGTGCAAGCGGCAGAGGAAAACTAGCATCATAAACACCGTCGACAACATTTTGTGCAGCCTTTTCCAGAAACGGAAAATAATCATCCGGATATACATGAGCTGTCTGCTGCTGGGCACGAAGAGCAGCAAGTTTTACTTCTCCGTATGCCCTGACTAGCATACGAGGCATCCGAGACTCTCCAAGTACGGCCAGAGCCTTTTTAGTTTCTTCTCCGTAATACAGTTTTGTCGGTTCAGACAATCTCTGCCTCCGCATCTATTTCTGCACCGCTGCGTATAGACTCTTCAAGCGGGCGAATAATACGCGCGCAGACCTCTTCTCCAGGAACAGGTACATCTGCACCACATTTTGCAATGCAGTGCAGAAAATTTTCCGTAACAATGTTTACGACAGTTGCACCAACGGCAGACAGCGGCGGATGTCTTGCAGTTTCTGCAACAGCACGTACGGTTTTATTCATATATGAATCAATATACGTAATTTTATTCTGTACAGCAAAATCAGTAAGTTTTTTAACACGACAGCGGGCAACAGCCTGCGGTATTCTTGGCTTCAGCAAAGCAGCTTCTGTCCCCGGGCGCACAGAAAAAGGAAATACATGCACATATGCAAAGCCGCATGTACGGCATAAGTCCATTGTCTGTTCAAAATCGTCATCGGATTCTCCGGGAAAACCTGCAATTATGTCGCAGGCAATAAACGGATTTTCTTTAGCCTTCCGCAGCATCTCAACAGAACGCACAACATCGGATGCATGATATTTTCTGTTCATAGCAGAAAGAATCTTATCGCTTCCACTCTGTACAGAAATATGAAAATGAGGACGGACACGACTATCGGACACAACTTCACAGAAACGGTCGTCTACCAGTTCAGGATATATACTTGAAATACGGAAAGAAATACCATCCGTTTTTTTTAAAAGTACCGCAAGCATTTCAGAAAAATTAAGACAGGTTCCATTATATTCTCCGCGGTATTGTGCTATATTCACTGTCGTAAATACCACTTCATGCTGTCCGGCTTTCTGAAGAATACGGATACGGTTAATGACTTCCTGTACAGGAAGCGACACAGAGTGTCCCCGCGCAATATGAATAGCACAGTATGAGCACGAATTGTCGCATCCGTCCTGTATTTTTATTGATGAACGTGAATGCGCAAGAAACGTATCCGTTGCCAGACGGAACGACTGCTCGGCCGTTCCCTGTCTTTCAGCAGGTTTTGCAAACAGCGTAGTCCGAAGCAGGGATGTAAAATCCTGTGCAGAAAAAGGTTTTTCCGTTTTCAGCAGAGGAGGCACATCGGCAAGGCGGTCTTTACATTGTCCGGGAAGAACAGCAACCCTTGATCCGAGAGCATTCAATTCTTCTGCGGCAAGCTGTGCATAACAGCCTGTAACGATAACTGCAGCATGAGGACATTTCGCGAGCAGCAGGCGTATTTCCCTACGGGCCTTTTGCTCTGCTTTCTGCGTAACCGTACATGTATTAACAATACAAAGAATCACACTGTCCAGAACTGAATCCGACGCAGAAGGAACATCCATTGTAACCGAAAAACCTGCATCAACAAAAAAACGGGCTGCCGACTCGCTTTCTATCTGATTGAGCCTGCAGCCTAATGTTTCAAAGAGAATCTGACTTTTCAAAGCAAACCTTACTGAAGCCTGGCTGTGACGCGGTTCTTTCCACTCAGTGCATCTGCAGAAGCAGAATTCAGACGAAGTGCTTCATCGTATGCGGCTGCAGCTTCCTGATAATTGCCGGCCATTTCCCGTGCATATCCGAGACGCGTCCACCAGCGGTCAAGCAGAGGCTCTTTCTTGACGGCAGCAGAAAGCGATATATCCGCATGCTGATACCGCGCCTGTCTTATATATATCTCACCCATAAAATAATATGCTGCACCCCCGCGGGCCGCACTTTCAGGTGCACTTGCAACATACTTCTGAAACTGTTCAAGAGAAGTTGTATTTTTTCCAAGGTAGTACTCTGCTTCGCCGAGCACTTCAATTAAACGAAGATCATACTGGCTGACTTTTAATCCCTCGGCAGCACGCTGTTCTGCTTCGGCATACTGTTTGTTTTTCAACAGGGACCAGCAGAGGACGACATACGATTCAACACGGGAAGGATCTTCTGCCAGTTCGTTTTCACATACATCAACAGCACCTGCATAATCACCGTTCTGGTACAAAAAAAGTGCATCTTTTTTCTCTGTATCCGATACAGTTTTTTTAACAGGTACAACAACCTGCGAATCTGACTGACTGTCAGAAGCAGATGACGTATCCTGTGCAGAAATCTGTGATAAAAGAATACAGGCGGTACAAACCGCAATCAACATAATTCTTACGACTTTCATATCATTTTACCATTGTACATCTGCCGGAAAAAACACTTCCCGGCTCAAGTACTACCTGTGCAGATGTTATATCTCCGTCAAGAGAACCTGTTGCCGTTACAAACACCATTTTTTTTGCAGCAATATTTCCCTTAACCTTTCCCTTTATAAGTACGCGGTCTGCCTTTATATCCGCTTCAACTACAGCGCTGCTGTCTACGACAAGATCACTTGTAGCCTCTATTTTTCCTTTTATTTTTCCGCGGATCATAAACGGTTTTGCAAATCTGATATTCCCAGAAAAGACAATATCCGGTTCTATAACCGTATCAAACGATTCTTCTTCCAAGTCGAAAAGATCTGTATCTTTCACGTCAAACATAGTTCTACTTTAACGGGAATGGGCTGTATCGTCAATATATAGGAAGAATCAACCTTGAGTTTTTATTATTGACGGTTTATAATAAAATGTATTCTGCATTTTAGCAGAACCAAATTTTCGGTAAATCGAGGAAATATCATGGCTGTCATGAATGGAACAACTGCAGAAAAAGAAACAATGGACTTTGTCGGCGAAATGCTGAAAAAAGCTAAGGAATATCAGAAATCTCTCGTTCTTCCCGAAGGAACAGAAGAGCGTACCGTACAGGCTGCTGCAAAAATCGCAGCAAAAGGAATTGCAAAGAAAGTTATTCTTCTCGGTATTCCTTCGGAAGTAGGTAAAATCGCAAAATCTCTCGAAGTTAATCTTAAAGGAATCGAAATTATTAACCCGGCTGATTCTCCGTGGCTTGACGATTTCGGAAAAACGTATTTCGAACTCCGTAATGGAAAAATCAATAAAAAAACAAACATGCCGGAAGTACCTGACACTGCAGCGGGTAAAGAATACATGCTGAAAGATCCTCTCAGTTTTGGTGCGATGATGGTACGGAAAGGATATGCAGATGCTATGGTAAGCGGTGCGCTCTCCGCCACTGCCGACCTGCTCCGTGCAGGGCTTAAAATCATCGGAACCGAAAGCAAAACAGCGTCTTCATGTTTTGTTATGGACACACATGATTCTGCATGGGGATATAAAGGACTTATGATTTTTTCTGATTGCGCTGTAGTTCCGGAACCGGACAGTGATCAACTCTCAGATATAGCTGTCGCTGCAGGAAAATCGTGTAAAGCACTGCTCGGATGCGACCCGTGCGTTGCCATGCTCTCGTTCTCAACCAAAGGTTCAGGAGGAAAACTTTCTCCGGTTCTGCTTGTTCAGGAAGCAGTCCGGAAAGCCCATGAAAAAGCACCTGATATGCTGCTCGACGGGGAAATGCAGGCAGATGCGGCCCTTATACCGGCCGTTACAGATAAAAAAGCTCCAGGTTCTCCAGTCCGTGGGAAAGTCAATACGATCATATTCCCGAACCTTGGTGCGGGAAACATCGGTTACAAACTTGTCCAGCGGATCGCTCATGCAGACGCGTACGGCCCTGTCCTTCAGGGATTCTCCAAACCGATCAGCGATTTGTCGCGAGGCTGCTCAGTAGACGATATTGTTGTTACTGCAGCTATTACACTCGTTCAGGCAGGAAATGCGGAATAACAAATGAAATTCAGGTACAGTTTAATACTTTCTGCAGCTCTATTCTTACTGTTTTCCTGTAAAACTGTACCTGAAAAAACATTTTCTGAAGACTCTGCTGTTTCTGTGCAGCAGGAACAGCAGATCCATTCAAATACAATACCTTCTGCTGCTTTAACATTACTTTTCGGCGGCGATATTATGGCGCATGTACAAAATTTCAAGATGAATGACTTTTCTGTAATCTGGAAAGATGTTGCTCCGCTTATACGTTCCGCCGATTTTTCTTTTGCAAACATAGAATCTCCTGTTGACGATGACATTCCGTACTTATCATACCCGGTCTTCAATATGCATCATGAATATCCTGAAGCAGCAATACAGGCAGGATTCAACGTATTCTCGCTGATAAACAATCATTCAAACGACCAGAATCTTGCAGGTATAATGCATACATTAAAATGGGCAGAAGAAACAGAAAACAGGTATACTGACAGCTGCAGGCCAGTCTATTTTACCGGACTCCACAATAAAAAAAATGAACCGGTGGATTACATCACTATAAAAAAAGACCAGTGGACGATTATCTTCTGTGCTGTCACTGAAATAATTAACAAAAATAACTGTAAAGAGTATATGAACTATGTTCCAGCAAACGAAAAAAAACGGAAAAACTTCGAAGAGCACTTACAGAAAATAAGAAGACAAAATCAATGTGACCTTTTTATTCTGTCGATTCATGCAGCAGTACCAGAATACGTCCGCGAAATTTCAGAATCGCAGCGTAAATATTATTATGAACTTCTGAACAGTGGCGTTGATATTGTATGGGCTAATCATCCTCATGTCGTTCAGGAACGTGAACTTATCGGAATTCATGGGAAGGAGTTTCCAACAAAATTAATAATGTATGCGAACGGCAACACGATCAGCGGTCAACGGAGGGAACCTAAGTTAGATTCCCCATACGGTCTGCGGGAATATACCGGTGACGGGCTGCTGTACAAAGTAACCTATACAAAAAAAGAAGACTCATCTCCTGTAATTCTTACAGATACGGAATCATATTATATTACAACGTATATAAATTCTGCATCTCAATTCGTCATTAAATATCTTAACGATGATTTTATAGACTATCTGAAAAATACCGGCCGTAATAACTGGTCATCGTATATTTCGGAAAGGAAAAAAATTATGGAAAAAGTAAAGGAAATAAAAACATGGCTATAGACTATCATTCACTGCCTGTATATGAACAAAAACAGCGCATACTTGACACCCTCGCTTCTAATCAGGTAATTATCGTACAAAGTCCGACTGGTTCGGGAAAAACTACGCAGATTCCTGTCATTCTGTACGAAGCTGGATACGGGGCAAACGGCATTATTGCCGTAACTCAGCCGCGCCGTATTGCTGCGCTCTCTGTAAGCGAATTCATTTCAAAGCAGCTGCACACGACGTATCCGGGACTTGTCGGATATAAATTCCGGTTTGAGGATAAAACAGATACGACAACAAAAATTAAAATAATGACAGACGGGATTCTTCTTCAGGAAATGAAGCTCGATCCATGGATGTCAAAATACTCGGTTATTATGGTGGACGAAGCACATGAACGCAGCCTTAACATAGATTTCGTACTTGGTCTTCTTAAACGGATCCTTGTAGAACGAAAAGATTTCAAGGTAATCATCTCGTCCGCCACAATGAATGCAGAGGCATTTTCTTCCTACTTTGACGGTTGTCCTATTGTAACGATTGATACCGTCACATTCCCCGTCGCAATGATATATGATCCCCCTGTACTCCCGGCCAGTACCATGAGTGCAGCTTCATGCGATGCACTTCTTGCAAAAATACAGGAAACAGTCGGACGCGTACTTGACAACAGGGAAGACGGTGGAATTCTTATTTTCCTCCCTGGTGAAAAAATCATCAAGGACTGTCTGTATCGTCTTGATCATGCACCTTTTGGATGGAAAATCCATACCATTCCTCTTTACGGAAGGCTTCCGAAAGAAGAACAGGAACGCGTATTTGATCCATCACCGTTCGGTAAAAAGAAAATAGTTATTTCAACGAACATAGCAGAGACATCCGTTACAATAAGCGATATTACAACAGTCATCGATTCAGGACTTGCTAAACTGAATTTCTACAATCCTAAAGCATATACTTCAAGTCTTAACGAGACGCCGATTTCAAAAGCATCCTGTAACCAGCGGAAAGGACGTGCAGGACGAACCTGCCCGGGCACATGCTACAGACTCTATTCCCGCAAGGATTATGAAACAAGACAAATGTACACAACCGAAGAAATATACCGCACAGACCTGAGTGAAGTAGTTCTTCGTATGGCTGAACTGAAAATTACAAATTTCTATGATTTTGATTTTATCTCGTCTCCGGGACGGGAAGGAATCGCAGGAGCGGTAGACACACTCAACATGCTTAAGGCTATTACTCCGGAACACACGCTTTCAGCTGTTGGAAAATTAATGGTAGAGTTTCCGCTTGAACCGCGCATCAGCCGAATAATCGTCGAAGCAATCATGCAGTACCCCGACGTGCTGGAAGAAGTTCTTATTGCAGCATCATTTCTCTCCGCAAACGCTCCTTTCATTCTGCCCCCGGGAGATGAGATGGCGGCACGTCGTGCCCACCACTCTTTTCGTGATGTACAGGGTGATTTTGTATCATACCTGCACATATTCCGGGCATATGAAGGAGCATCAAACAAAGAAAAATTCTGTAAAAGCAGTTACCTGGATGAACGAGTCATGGCAGAAATCGAGAATATCGACATACAACTGACGCAGATTGTCAATGAAATGCAGATTCCTGTCACTGGTGGAGGTTCTCTGAACAACTACCTGTGCTGTATTGCGGCGGGTATGATTCAATTCGTATGCGTCAGAGAAGGACGGGATAACTACAGGAGTCTTACGGCAGATCATATCTGTATTCATCCGGGAAGCAGTATGTTCAGACAGGATCCCCTGTATATTGTTGCTGGTGAGATCGTACGAACTTCACGGATGTTCGCCATGAGTGTTTCGCCTCTTACGAAAACACTGCTTGATCAGATTGATCCGGGACTTCGGGACGGACTTGAAAACAAACGTTCAAAGCATGTTCTTCCTCAGCGTGACTCTGTATCATCTTTCAAAACAGAAACAAAAAATGAAAAAACTGCTGAAAATGAAAAAAATACTAAAGAAAATAAACTGAAGGATGATGAAGTATATGCCTTCGGCAGCATGCTTTTTGAGGTAAAAAAAACGAAGGGCAAAAAAACAGTTTTTCTTCCCTGGGAGAAACTCAAAGCAGCTCTCCAGACAAACACGGAAGAAAGCCCTACAAAGAATTCTGCAAATTTGTACGGAAAAATCATTTTCCAGGACGGTTTTTCACTGCTTGATGGTGAAAAAATCGAACAGATTGTAAAAATTGCAACGGCATTGAATCTTGAACCGTTACCAGACAAAAAATTCGACAAAAAGCTCAACATAAAATTGACAGACAAAGATGCAACGACAAAACTTGCAGACTCACTTAATATGGTGCTTCGGGTAGCAGTAGCAAAACAGAAAAGCAGGGAATACGGATTTGTCTGCCTTTTTACAGACGGCAACGGCACATACTGGTTCAAAATTTCACGCGGATTTGTAACTGCGCTTAACGAAAGTCTATCCTCTCTTGAAATACTCAGCGATGACGTAAATGCGGATTTTACCCTTGAACAGAAAGAAAAAGTGAACCAGCTATACAGATCTCTCAATACGCTGTACGATTAAAATTATTCTGCCGCTGCAGCGGCAGTCTTTTCGCCTGCTGCTGATTCTTCCGGAAGTCCAAGAATTTTCCGCGCTTTTTTGCCGTTGACGCCGGATTTTTTGTCTTCTGACACAGTTTTGACCACATCGGTGTCGGAGGAATAACTGCCTTTTTTGTACATATCAAGTCCTATACTTACAGTTACTGCATCTTTCGATAATATATACTCACGGCATATCTGTGCATATGAAGGACGGGCATATTCTGCAAGTCGTTTACCGATCGTATACCGCAGTTGTTTCCGCCTGTCGTCTTTTAACGTCTCTCCGGCAAGTTCTAATATTTCCTTTTCCCCTGCGTTATTGTCCTTTATAAGAGCATCAACAGCTTTTCCTTTCACCACATCTGCAGTTTTCTTATCGGTAATAATACTGACAAGAAAATCGTTCCCCTCACTTGTATTAAGAAGGGCAATGACCGGATAACATGCATTCTTAACAACCTGTTCTTCGCTCTCCGCCTTTGTCCGGTAAATAAGATACGGTACAGCATTTTTCAAAGAAAGTTTTCCTGCAGCGCTGATTGCTTCAAGCCGTACTTTATAATGTTCATCTTTTATACCCTGAATAATTACAGCCTCGGCATCTTTGTTCCCGGGATAATTTACCAGTCCCCTGATAACGTACAGGCGGAGGTTAGGATCATTCTCCTCATACAGATTTATAAGAATGGGTACAGACTCAGGTTTCTGCATTTCTCCTATAGATTCTGCTGCATACATACGTACGAATGTGTTCTCGTCCTTATTTTTTGCCAGTCCGGCAAGTTTTTCCCATGTCTGTACTGCATGAATTTTCCCCAGTACCTGCGCAAGCGCCTGTTTCTGTGGTATTGTCAGATCATCACGGTCCATATAGTCTGCAAGATACACAGCCTCCGGCGGGCCGCCAATATTCCCCAATGTCGTAAGTGCATCCTGAAAAAAAGCTGCGTTATCAGCATCAATGAGCGTTATAACCGCAGGAATTGCTGCAGTACATTTAACTTCCGAAATATATTTAAAAATGAGAGAAACAGTACTTGCTTTCGTATCATACGGATCGTTGAGAATATTAACCGCATAATCTTCTAGGCAGGGATCTTTAAAATGAGTAAAATATTCAATTATTTTTTCACGCACTGCTGCTGATTTTGTTGAGTGGAACAGGTCATATACATCGTCAACAAAACGTGGATCATCGTTTGTGATAAACTTCTTAAGCAGTTCAACTATTTCCGGCGATATGCCGTACATCAGCGTTTTCTTATACTCTTTTACGTCGTCAGGACTATCGTCATTCGCTGCCGCCTGATCACATTTCTCTTTATCGGGTGCCGCAGGACGTTTTGCGGCAGGAACGACAGCCGTTCCTGCTTTTGCTTTTACCACAGAAGCAGGTTCCGCAGCTTTATTTTCATTTACAGCAGCAGTTCCTGCCTGTACCGATACGTTCGATGTATTTTTCATAATTTCTTCTGCCGTAAGTACAAAACAAAGTATAACCATGCATATACCTGCCAGAACCGCGTTTTTCATATATTTCTCCCGTATATGATCTGTTTTATCTGATATTTCCTGACTCAAAACGGGCAAGAAAATTCTTTCTGTACTGAACAAATGCATCTTCTTCAATTGCCTTCCGGATCTCTCTGAGCATATTATGCAGAAAATACAGATTATGATACGACGAAAGCATAGCACTCAGTATTTCCTGATCTTTATACAGATGACGGAGATAGGCACGGGAATAGGTACGGCAGACTTTACAGTGACATTCGCTGTCTATGGGAGTAAAATCATGTTCGAATCGTTCCTGTTTGATTGAAAGCATTCCGTCATGCGTAAAATATGATCCGTTGCGCGCATTTCGCGTAGGAAGCACACAGTCAAACATGTCAACTCCGTCCGCAACCGCTTCAAGAATATATTCCGGAGTTCCTATTCCCATGACATATTTAGGTTTTTCTTCCGGCAGATACTGCATGGTATACTGCAGAAACCGGGAAAACTCACCGGCAGGTTCTCCGACAGAAAGTCCTCCGATCGCAATTCCCGGTGTATCAAGAGAAGAAACAAACTGTGCACTTTCTTTCCGCAGATCTTCAAAAAAATTACCCTGTACAATTGGAAACAGCATTCCTTTATATCCGTTTTCCTGCTGCAAAAGCCATTCATTTACTGCACGCTCTGCCCAGCTTGTAGTAACGGCAAGTGCACGCTCTGCCTCCTTTCGTTCGGTTCCCCAGCCGGTACAGACATCAAGCTGCATCTGGATATCGCTGTTGAACTTTGCCTGTGTCTGAACAACGTTTTCCGGCGTAAAAAGATGACGTGAACCGTCTATATGGCTCTGAAATTCTGCTCCCTCCATAGAAATTCTGCGCAGTTTTGCAAGCGAAAATACCTGGAATCCCCCGGAATCTGTAAGAAAATTTCTGTTCCACCGGGAAAAACCGTGCAGCCCGCCTGCCTCTTTTATTAAATCAGGACCTGGACGAAGAAACAGATGATATGTATTTGCAAGTATAATCTCGAATCCAATTTCCTCCAGAGATTCTTTTGAAACAGCTTTTACTGTTGCATTTGTACCTACCGGCATAAATACAGGCGTATGTACTACTCCATGAGGAAGTTGAAGTAAACCTGTACGGGCCTGACTTCCCGGGTTTTCTGCGCTTTTATGCTGCACACTGAATATCTGCATATTACGTCCTTGCACCGCGCAGTAAAACTACGCTTATTACTGTAAATAATATAACCGGGAACCATGCTCCCGAAAATGCTGAAATATAACCGAATTTCGCAAGAAGCATTGTCACCATCTGCGTAACGTAGAACAAAACCGCTGCGCTTATTGAAAAAGCAAGACTTGTAAGCATAACGTTCTTGGCAGTTCTTCCGGAAAGACCTATAGACAAAAACACAACAATGAATACGACAAACGGAAAGGCAAATTTCTTGTAATAAAGCGAGAGTGATTCGTTATACGGAAGTCCTGTTCGCATAAGATGTTCTACATATTCTTTTGCCACTTTAACCGTCACTTCTTCAACTGAAATTGTATTGTTTCTGAACGTTTCCGCAGGTTCAACAAGGCGTCCTGTATATTCTGCAGAAACAGTTTCCAGCACAATAGTCCCGTTTCTATTTGTGTACTGCATAGCATTCTGAAGCCTCCAGATTTTCTGCAGTATATCCCACTTTGCAGAATCTGCATGTATTACAGCCTGCAGATTCTGATGTCCGTCACGAAAAATAAAATACACATTATACAGACGTTTCTGCGCGTCATCATACAGGTCCGCTTTGTAAATGACGTTTCCGCCTTCCGCCAGAACTACTATTCTGTCGTTATTAAGAGATTTTTCTTCTTTCAACATCTGACTCTGCATTTCAGTTTTTTTTGCATACGTATTAACAACAAGTTTGTCTTCAAAGATAAAAAGTACAAAACTCATGACGAAAGAAAAACCAAGCAGAGGTAATGTAAATTTGAAAAGAGATACACCTGATGCAAAAACTGCAGTAAGTTCGTTGTCAGCATAAAAATTACTGAGCGTAAATGAGCTTGCAAAAAGGATGCCCAGCGGAACGGCATACCATATTGTCTTTGGAACGTAATACAGCATAAGCATAAATACCTGTGTTGCCGGTACTTGATTCTGAATGAATTTCCATAAATTCATAAGAAGATCGACAAGAACAAGAACAAGAGAGAAAAAAGCCACAGCTCCAATGAAAACAGGTATAAATCTTCTGTACAGATACTTTACAAGCGTCATTTCTGCCTCAATCTGATATAGGACAGACAACCGGCAGCACCTATCGACAGATCCGGTATCCACATACTCCAGAATGCGTTAAAACCATTACGGCTTGCAGCAATCTGCCCGAGTATCATCATGGCCCAGTACAATACACAGATGAATATTCCCAGAATCATGCCTATGGTCTGTCCGTTGTGTTTTCCGAACAAAAGTGCAAGAGGCAGGGCCAGAATTGCAAAGAAAAAAGAGCCGAATGGGAGAGAGAATTTTTTGTTGTACTCAAGTGAATACAGATTAAGCGTACGTTTGTTTGTATTACTGTCCTTTTTTAATTTCTGCAGTGTGCGTCCCAAATCATACGAGGTCATTTCACGCGGACTGACAGTCGAGTCCGCATTAAAAAAAGATGAATCAAAAATATTCAGCACGACTTTTCCGGATTTAAGAACATCATAATCGGTAAATTTTTTCCCGTCAAAAAAAAGCGCAAGAGTGTCAGTCATATTCATCTGCATAAGAACTCCCTCTTTCTTTGCGCTTATAAGTTTTGATTTTCCCGCCGTAATAATCCGGATGCGGTCATCATTTCCTTTATCAAATAAAACAAGATCAGACACTTCACTGCCTGAAACATTTCCTATTATAAGCGTCGAATTATTAAGCCGCTTCACGGAATGCGGTTCAAGCTCTACTGTCGGATTTGAAGCAAGAATCGAACGGTACAGCTTGTTATAATGTATTGTACCGAGAGGAAGTAGATAGTCATTAACAAAAAATGAGGTGATCGATATGACTATTCCAAGAAGAATAACAGGACGCAGAAGAATCCGGTAGCCAAGTCCCGAAGCATGAAAGATTATTATCTCATTGTCGCTCATCAGCCGGCCAAGACACATAAGAAACCCTACAAGTGTTGAAAACGGAGCTGACTGCGCAATAATAAACGGCAGACAGTATGTAATCAATTTAACAACATCCCAGAAAGGAACACGTTTTTTCAGGATATTCTCCGCAAGCAGCAGAATCTGGTTGACAAAAAAAACCATAAAGAAAAACAGAAAAGATATAGCAAAATACAAAAGTAATTCGCGAAGTAAATACCTGTCAAGAACATTATCGCGGAGTTCGCCTTTGTGTAAATACTTTCTCTGAAACGAATCTATTTTACCGGAAACAGTGCCGGCACAAAACCTGATAAAATCAGATGCGATACCGGCTGTACGGGCTGTACTTTTTTTTATACTGCTGAGTTTTTTCCCGGTTTTTCGTGAAAATTCATTCTGCGGCAGTTCGAAATTCATACATTGACTCCGACACCGGTTGAGCCGAAACCACCCGTACCGCGCACGGTTTCTTCAAGAATATCTGCACGAATAAAATTTCCTCGTATTACAGGGGCAACTACAATCTGTGCTATCCGGTCGCCGTTATGCACAACGAACGGATCCCGTCCCAGATTTATAAGAATAACTTTTATTTCTCCACGATAATCGCTGTCGATGGTACCAGGCGTATTAAGAACAGTAATGCCGTTCCTTGCTGCCAGGCCGGAACGGGGACGAACCTGCACCTCATATCCCTGCGGGATGGAAAAACACAAACCTGTGGGAATAAGTGCCGAAGTTCCTGCAGCAAGAGTTACCGGCTGCTGAATAAATGCACATATATCTGCACCGGCTGCACCGGCAGTTTTATATACAGGCAGCGATGCCCCCTTTTCAACTGTACATCTCACCGCAATTGTTTTTTCCATATTATTTGCCATATATACTGATTATATCTTTTTTCTCTTTTAAAGAAAGCCCGGGTCCGTAAACGATAAGTGCTTTATTTTCTACATCAAACATTTCATGTAAACAATGTTCGACATCGTATTTTGTTACACTGCGGATAAGTTCAATGCGTTTATCTTCAGATCCGAAGCCATAACCACTGTCATAGCAGCGTTCAAGAAATTTCATGCGGTTCTCAATATCGGCATCAGCCATAAGTTCTTCTCCGCACAAATGTTCACGTGCAGCATCAACTTCGTATTCACTAACACCGTTCTCAAAAAGTTTTTTCATTTCACTATGCAAATCGGCAAGGATGCGGCCGCTGCTTCGTTTAGCGGAAGATGCATATGCACACCAGCATGCGGTATCGGCATAAAATGTCGAATAGCTGTACACACTGTAACACCATCCCCCTTTTTCACGCAGCATCTGAAACAGCCGGGAGCTCATTGTGTCGCCTGTAAGCGCATTCATGACCGCCAGCGTATAGTATGCGCGTTCACCTACCGGAAACCGGAGCGGATACAGAAGAAAAAACTGCTCCTGCTGAAATGAAGATTTTATAAATGAAATTCCACCATTCCACACCGGCCGCTGGTCCGCATATTGCGCTGCAAGAATTTTGTCTGCATCTTCCAGAGGAAGCTCTGCATGCAGCGGAAGTTCAGAAATACGTCGCTCAAGAGCCTCCTGATCAAAACAGCCTGCTGCACATACACACATTCTGCCGTGTACAAAATTAGCCTTATACCATGACGTAATATCTTCCCGCCGCAGAGCTTTCACCTGTTCAACGGTGCCGCTGATACTGGCACTGATTTTCTGATGAGGCCAGACAGCATTCTCGACAGCATCAAGTGCAGAATCTTCCGGATCATCTGCGGACGTTATTATTTCGCTTTCTATAACTTTGCGTTCCCGTTCAAGTTCTTTGAGATCAAATACAGCATTTTCAGCCATATCACACAAAATAGTAAGTGCTTCCTGAACTTTTAAAGAAGGAACAACACAGTATACACACACATCCTCCCGTTCCGTATATGCATTAATATACCCGCCCATACGGTCAAACGCACAGGCAATATCGAATGCGGTACGGGATTTTGTTCCTTTAAAAAGCATATGCTCCGTGAAATGCGTCACACCGCGGTTCGCATCGCTTTCAGCTCTGCTGCCCGTATAAAACCAGAAACCGATTGCGGCAGTTTTACCTGTTACAATCGGTTCCATAATGAGTATGACGCCGTTCCGCAGCTTTACCGGTCTGATTTCCGGTTGCGGTCCGGTTATCATGATTTATTTATTCTTTGACTGTTCGTCAAGAGCGTCGATATACGAAAGGTTCAGACGCCCCATCTTGTCGACTTCAAGGAGTTTCACCGGAATCTGCTGTCCTTCCTTGAGAACATCAGTCACCTTTTCAACCCGCTGATGCGAAAGTTTTGAAATATGACAGAGACCTTCTTTTCCCGGCAGAATCTCGACAAATGCCCCAAAATCCATAATGCGTTTTACCGTTCCATTGTAAATAGTACCCGGTTCCGGATCTTCTGTAATCCCCTTTACAGCTTTCTTTGCCTCTTCCGCAGCATTTCCAGTCTTTCCGAAAATTGTAACAGTTCCGTCGTCATCCGTATTGATTGTAACGCCGTACTGTGAGCAGAGTGCCTTGACGTTCTTTCCGCCAGGTCCGATAAGTGCACCGATTTTATCTACAGGAATCTTCATCGAAAGGATTTTCGGAGCATAGGGACTGATAGGCTGAGGCTTACTGATGCACTGTTCCATGATTCCGAGAATATGCAGACGCCCGGCCTTAGCCTGAGCAAGTGCTTCCTTCATAATTTGCATGGAAACACCCGCAATTTTTATATCCATCTGAAATCCGGTAATACCGTCTTTTGTTCCGGCAACCTTAAAATCCATATCACCAAGATGATCTTCTTCTCCGAGAATATCGGAAAGAATCTTATAATGCTCATATTTAGGTCCGTCGGTAATAAGTCCCATCGCCACACCGGCAACCATCTTTTTAAGCGGCACACCGGCAGCCAGCATGGAAAGACAGCCGCCGCATGTTGAAGCCTGAGAAGATGAACCGTTTGATTCCATGATTTCCGAAACTACGCGGATTGTATACGGAAATTCGTCGCGGCCAGGTACCATCGGTGCAAGAGAACGCCGGGCAAGATTACCGTGTCCGATTTCCCTGCGGCCTGTTGTCAGTTTTCCTACTTCACCGACAGAATACGGCGGGAAATTATAATGCAGAATAAAGTGTTCACTGCGGTCGCCGTCAATATCGTCGTATGCCTGCTCATCAAGAGACGTGCCGAGCGTTGTAACGGCAAGAGACTGAGTTTCACCGCGGGTAAACAATGCCGATCCGTGAGGACGGGGAAGAACATTTACTTCACATGTTATCGGACGGATTTCGTCACATGTACGCCCGTCTATGCGGACACCGCGCTCAAGAATCGATTTACGCAGAAGATTATACTGAATATCGTCAATAAGAGCCGCATAGAGTTTTGCCTGAACAGGATCTGCAAGCTGATCTGCATATTTTGCAGCAACAGCCTTTTTTACTTTCTCAACAGCCGCACCTCGTGCCTGTTTTCCCTGTCTGAAACATGCATCCTGCATAAGCGGTACAGCTTCAGCTTCAATCTGCGCAGCATTTTCAAGCGTAATATCAAGAGGAGCAAGGGGAAGTTTTTCTTTTCCAGCGAGCTTCTGCAGTTCTTCCTGCAGGCGGCACATGTCGGAGATGAATCCCTGTGCCTTTTCAAGCGCACCGAGCATAACTTCCTCTGAGGCTTCGTTTGCACCGCCTTCAACCATTGTGAAGCCTTCTGCTGTACCTGCAACAACTATTTCAAGCTGTGCATGGTCTATTTCAGCAAATGTCGGATTAACAATATACTGTCCGTCAAGATAAGCAACACGGCATGCAGCAACAGGGCCGTGGAACGGAATATCAGAAACAGTTACCGCTGCAGAAGAAGCGATAACTGCAAGAATATCCTGTGTATGTACGCCGTCCGCAGAAACGCAGGTCGGCACAATCTGAATCTCGCGTCCGAACGTC
>JBAYAJ010000040.1:0-17054 GCA_041669845.1 Treponema sp. | reverse complement strand
GGGCAGCATCCTGTAATCCGGAACCTGTGTTGAGGTACCGCCGTATATGAGCCTTTATGCGTGCGGCTGCTTCAAGGGGATCAAATGGCTTCGTAATATAATCGTCCGCCCCCATATCAAGCCCCAATATCTTATCCGCCGAAGAGACTCGTGCAGTAAGCATGATGACAGGCACATTGCTCTTTTCCCGTATCCTTTTAAGAAGCTGAAAACCGTTTAATTCCGGCATCATTATATCGATAACGGCACACGCAAGTTCTTCAGAGGTTACAATGCCGAGCGCCGTAATACCGTCATATGCAGATAAGACAATATACCCGTCTTTTTCAAGATACAGGCGCAGCAGTTCTATTACTTCCTTTTCATCGTCAGCGATAAGTATTTTATACGGCATACGGGCTCCTTTGAAATGTCTATTCTAGTATATATTATTTTCCGCTTTATGAACAAATTCTTTCCTAAACATTAATAGTGTCTGTACTCACCGGAACAGCATGCAGCGTACAACAATTGGGAACCTCTGAAAATTCACTTTCAGTGGCTTTTCAGAGGTTTCCAATAGAAATTAAACACATTTTATCATTGACCCGTGCAAAATGGTGTATTATTATACACATAGAGGTGTGTATATGAGAACAAATATAGTATTGGATGATACATTAGTTGATGAAGCATTTAAATATGCAGAGACAATTCATACAAAGAAAGAGTTAATAGAAGTTGCATTAAAAGAATTTGTGCGAACCCGTAAGATGAAGAATATACGGGATCTAAAAGGAAAAATAGCTTTTGATGAAACATATGATTACAAGGCAATGCGGGTTGGAAAATGATATTATTGGATACTTCAGTCTTGATAGATTATTTAAAAGATACTGAAAATGCAGCAACGAATACACTTGATGAAATCATAGATAATAACCTGCCGTATGGAATATGTGATTATGTATACCAGGAATTGCTGCAGGGAACAAAAACAGAAAAGGATTTTAAGAAATTAAAGGAATATCTGGAAACATTACCATTTTATTATTTAAATTATGGAAAGGAATCTTTTGAAAGAGCAGCTTTACTGAATTTCAAGTGCCGGCGTACAGGAGTAACAATCAGAAGTACAATAGATCTGCTGATTGCAGAAACAGCTATAGAAAATAATTTATATCTGCTGCACAATGATGCAGATTTTGATAATATGGCAAAAAAAATAACAGAGTTGAAAATATATAAAACGGAATAGAAACCGGACAACCGCTTTAAGCGGCACACCGAAGACATCCGGCACAATAATTCCCAGAGACGAACATGGACACACAACGCAGCCGGTACCGGTTTCCTTTGCCATATCGGCATAATTCACCAGCTGTCCGGGGAAGAGTGCTGAAGGATTATGACTGCAGGAAAGAAGAAAATCATTCGACGGAATCAACAACCTCGACCCAATGGCGAGGTATGTTGTTCTCTAAAGGTATTGCAGTCGGGATTTAATACCCTTCATACGCCCCAGGGGGCGGGGTATTAAACCCTCCGCACGAATAAACGGCCGCTGATCCAGTCTGCCGGTACGTTCACTCAGTGATAGTGCCGAAAGAATACTCCCACTCCCAGTCTGGCTTCAGGTGAAAAATGTGACTACAGTATATTTCCGCTCAGCCGTACCCTTTCATTAAACGCCTGAATCGTCTATACTTTCCCCGATATGGCAGACATTCACGTATTTCCCGACGCGCCCGAAGGCACGCCTGTTTCTAATTTTGTTCATCTTCACGTCCACTCGGACTATTCGCTGCTCGACGGAGCTTCCAAGCTTGACACGCTTATAGCGCGTGCAAAACAGCTTAATATGAAGGCTCTTGCGCTCACCGACCACGGTAATATGTTCGGCGCCCTCAACTTTGAACATATCTGCCACGCAAACGGTATTAATCCTATTGTCGGCGAAGAATTTTATGTTGCCGACGGCGACCATACGGTACAGGAAAAAAACCGGTACGGCGGGAAATACTATCATCTTATTCTTCTGTGCGAGAATGAAACAGGATACAAAAATATGTCATGGCTTTCCAGCCGTGCATTTACGGAAGGTCTTTACTACGGAAAACCGCGTATAGACTTTGAGCTGCTTAAGAAATATCACCAAGGTATTATCTGTCTTTCTGCATGTATTCAGGGTGAACTTCCGCAGATGCTGCTCCACGGAGACGAAGCTGACGCGGAAGCGCTTATAAAGCAGTATTCGGAACTGTTCGGTCCGGATCATTATTACGTTGAACTTCAGGATCACGGTCTGCCGGAACAAAAGAAAGTGGCGCCTAAACTTATTGCAATAGCAAAAAAACTCAACATTCCGATGGTCGTTACGAACGACGTACATTACTGTTACCGCGACGACGCGGAAGCTCAGGAAGTGCTGCGTTGTATTGGTTTTAAAAAACTGCTCTCAGAACCGCATCAGACAATGGGTGACGGACGATCTGAATGGTTCCTCAAAAGCGGGCAGGAAATGGCACAGCTTTTTCCCGACTATCCGGAAATGATGGCGAACACGGTAAAAATAGCGGCTATGTGCAGCCTTACGATTCCGCAGTACAAAACGCAGCAGCTTAAAGACTGCCTGCCGCGTTTTACCATTCCGGAACAGTTTCCGACGCAGGATTCGTACGTTCTTCATCTTGTAGAAACGGGTCTGCGGAAACGGTATAAGGCTATTACAAAAGAAATACTGGACCGGGCCATGTATGAACTCGGCATTATATTTAACATGGGATTCTCAGGCTACTTTCTTGTTGTCTGGGAATTCATCAACTGGTCGAAGGAACACAATATTCCTATAGGTCCGGGCCGTGGTTCGGGTGCAGGCTCGCTCGTTGCGTATGCGATGACGATTACCGATATAGACCCGTTCCGCTTTAAATTGATCTTCGAACGTTTCTTAAATCCTGAACGTGTTTCAATGCCTGATTTTGATGTGGATATGGACTACGATTTCAGGCAGGACATTATTCAGCACACGCGTGATCTCTACGGAGACAAGCAGGTAGGGCATATTGTTACGTTCGGTTCACTCAAGGCAAAAGCTGTTATTGCAGATGTAGGACGCGTTCTGGGCATTCCGCTTTCTGAAGTAAACATGCTTAAGAAAGGCATCCCCGACAACCCGAAGGCTAAACTCAAAGATGCATTTACGCCCCCTGACGAAAAACATAGTGACAACGGGCAGCTTATTCAGTACAGGGACGATCCGCGGTACAAAAAACTGTTCGATTTGTGCTTTAAGCTCGAAAACATTAACCGGAACACTGGTCTCCACGCTTCCGGAATGGTTATTGCACTTACACCGCTTCCCGACTGGGCTCCTGTATTCAAGGACCCGAAGACGGGTGAAGTGGGTGTGCAGTATACGATGGACATTATTGAGCCGTGCGGTCTTGTAAAAATGGACTATCTTGGTCTTAAGACACTTTCGCTCATCCGTTATGCGGAAAATATCATCAACAAACACAGGAAACCCGGAGAGCCGGAATTCAGCACTGAACAGGTAAGCGAGACAGACAAAGAAACGTTCGATCTGTTTTCACGTGGAGATACTGTTGCCGTATTCCAGTTCGAGTCTCCCGGTATGCAGAAGATTCTGCGCCAGGCACAGCCGCGCAAACTTGAAGATCTTGTCGCTTTGAACGCTTTGTACCGGCCGGGACCGATGGATTATATTCCTAAATATATAGAAGGAAAACTTCATCCGGAAACAGTTACCTACCCGGATCCCTGTCTTAAGGATATTCTTGAAGAAACATACGGCGTTATGGTCTATCAGGAGCAGGTCATGCAGGTAGCCCAGCGTATCGCAGGATTTTCGCTCGGCGGTGCTGATATGCTTCGCCGCGCCATGGGGAAAAAGAAAATTGAAGTACTCATGGGAAAGAAAAAGGAGTTTATCGAAGGTGCTGTAAAAAACGGATTTACAGAACAGCATGCCGGTGATATTTTTGAAATCATGGTTCCGTTCGCGGGCTATGGGTTCAACAAGTCGCATGCAGCAGCATATACTGTTGTTGCATACCGTACAGGCTGGCTTAAATGCCATAAACCTGCGGAATTCATGGCTGCAAACCTTACAAATGAAATTACTTCAACGGATGGTCTGCCGGCGTATATAGCCGAAGCACGACGTATGGGAATTGCGGTCGACGCTCCCGACGTAAACCGTTCGGATACGATCTTCGACGTCGTAGACGGGCGTATTGTATTCGGTCTGAAAGGAATTAAGGGAATGGGTGACGCGGCTGCAACAAACATTGTCAAGGAACGGGAAAGGGCCGGTTCCTACGCGGATTTTATGGATTTTCTTGACCGCGTCGACCTGAAAACCGTAAACAAACATGCTATAGAAGTACTCATCAAGACGGGAGCGTTCGACAAACTGGGAAAAAACAGACCAACCCTCATAAAAAATCTTGACCGCGCGTATGATTACGCCTCTGCAAAAAAGGTCGGAAACGAATATGGTCAGGAAGATCTTTTCGGTGGTACAGACGAAAAGGTATTTGCCGATTTTGTCTTCGACGAAGTCGAAGATATGCCCCGTATGGAAAAATTGAACGAGGAAAAAGAACTTATTGGCAGTTACGTAAGCGGACATCCGCTGGACGATTACAAACTTGCCATTCAGAACGCAGTTACCCTTAACTCCCAGAATATCAACCGTGAAGCAAAATTTGCAAAGGCTGAAAAAGATGCGCTTGCCGCAAGTGGTGCTAATTCATGGCAGAACCGCAACAGCGGACGTGAATACGTTGCACTTGGTCTGCTTATGGAACTGCGCTCTATCCGTACAAAAAAAGGAACAGAAATGGCGTTCGGAAAACTGCAGGACTACAATGGCGCAATCGACGTAACGTTCTTTCCGAAGACGTGGGAAAGTATGAAAATGCAGGTGCACAACGACAGTATTTATGCAGTAAAAGGAAAAGTGGATGGAAGCCGCGACGTTCCTTCCCTCATTGTTGATTCTATTGAGGATCCTAACCAGCTGCAGGCACGCTCAATACAGGAAGTACATGTAGAACTCGAAAACACATACAACAGTGCAGCGGACATCATTAAATTAAAAGATTTTTTATTTGGCAAAACAGGCAAATGCTGTGTATATTTTCATGTAGATACGTCAAACGGTCCGTACATAGTTAAGGCAAATGAACAGCTTACTGTTCCTTCCGATTCTGAAACAATCGGAGAACTTAAGGATCTGCCCTATGTAAAGGATGTATGGACAGCATAAAACAGAACACTAACTTAATTATGGAAGGTTATAGATGGCATATTTATTTCAGACACTTGCATCGATTATAAATGTCTACTCTTTTCTGTGCTTTATCAGGATTATACTGACCTGGATTCCGGGTGCCTCATATTCCGGAATCGGCCGTTTCCTTTCCGGTATCTGTGATCCTTTCCTGAATATGTTCAGAGGTGTCAGGTGGATGCAGATTGGAAATCTTGATTTTTCCCCGGCAGTCTCAATCGGTCTCCTTTATGCGGTTTCTACAATTTTAAGTAATATAGCCATGACAGGCCGTATTTATTTCGGGGGCATTCTGGCAATCATCATCAGTATGTTCTGGTCGATTTTTGCTTCGCTGCTCGGTTTTCTGCTCATTCTGCTTATAATCAGATTCATTGCCATTCTAACGCAGAAACGGCAGAATTATTACGGTTCGTTCTGGTCGCAGCTTGACTATGCGCTGGAACCATTCGTGTACCGCGTTTCGAAGTTTTTCTCTAACGGAAAATTCATCAGCTATAAAAACGCTCTGCTCATTACGATCATCATTCTAAGCCTGCTGCTCGTCGGCGGACAGCTGCTTATCAATTATCTTATTCACATTGTACAGCACATTCCTTTTTAACGAGGCCGTGTGAAACTCTCCGACATAAAAAATCCGGTCAGTACGCTTCCCGGCGTAGGACCGGCTGCTGCAAAACTCTTCGCAAAGCTTAATATTTTTACTGTCGCCGATCTGCTGACATTCTATCCGAAAGACTACGAAGACCGAACCCACCGCGTTATGTTCTCCCGGTTCAGGGAGGCAAAAATACACTGTGCCGCTGTGGTCACAGGGCACGACTGGTTCGGCTACGGCCGCATGAAAACGCTTAAACTTCTTGTTTCCGACGGCACCCTTGATGCAGAGCTTATCGCTTTTAACAGACCTTTTCTTGAAAAACAGTTTCCGGCAGGTACCATTATTTCGGTCACGGGACAGTTCGAAATAAAGTACGGCAGGCTTCAAAGCACTTCGTTTGAAATAAACAGACTTGACCAGAATGCAAGTCTTGCAGACTATGAAAATACAGTGCTTCCTGATTCCGGCATACTGTCCGTTTATCCACTTACGGAAGGACTTAACCAGAAAAACGTACGGAAAACAATCGCCGCTGCACTCCGTGAATACGGTATGGGCATAGTTGACGAACTGCCGGAATATATTACGCAATCCCGCAGCCTGCTTGCAAAAAGAGATGCAGTCCGCATGATTCATCAGCCGGAAACAATAACCGATGCACAAAAAGCCCGTCATACGCTTATTTATGAAGAACTGTTCCTGTTCCAGTGTGTAATCGCCCGGCGTGCATGGGAACATAAAGGTGCAGTTCCAGAACCGGCGCTTACAATTCCGCTGCAGCACGATTTTGAAAGAGCTGCATCATCAGAAAAGAGCGTCTTTTCTGTGTCGCTTTCTCCGCGTCAGAAAGAACTGTTTGAACGTCTGCCCTTCCCGCTCACCAGTGACCAGCAGAAGGTTATTATGGAAATGGATGACGATCTTGACAGGGGATACCGCGAACGGGCCGCACTGGTAAAAAATATTGCAGAAGAAAAATACACAGAAGGACAGAAACCCGTATTTACTATGTCACGGCTGCTGCAGGGTGATGTCGGTTCGGGTAAAACACTTGTTGCATTTTTTATCTGCCTCCGTGTCATCGACTGGAAAGGTCAGTGCGCAATTATGGCACCGACGGAACTGCTGGCACGACAACATGCGGAAACCGCTGCACGCCTGCTGGAACCACTCGGTATCCGTGTCGCATTTCTTACGGGAAACGTTAAAGCTTCAGGACGCTCGCAGCTGCTTAAACAACTGAAAGAAGGGAATGTAGATATAGTCATAGGTACGCATGCACTTTTTTCCCGGCAGGTTCAGTACAATGACCTGCAGCTTGCAGTTATAGACGAGCAGCACCGGTTCGGAGTCCTGCAGCGGCAGGCAATTATAGAAAAAGGCCGCAGAATTGAAGGTACGTCTTCGTACACGCTTCATCTGCTTATGATGAGTGCTACTCCGATTCCTCAGACACTGGCACTCACGGTATTCGGCGATCTTGACGTTTCTGTGCTCCGTTCTATGCCTCAGGGGCGGAAACCGGTTACGACATACCTCGTAGCAGAAGGTCATGAACCGAACGCATATGAAGCGGTCCGGAAGGAACTGACGGCAGGACATCAGGCGTATTTTGTTTACCCGGCGATTGAGGCTGACGACCGAACGTACGGAGAAAACGGTGAACCGGGGACGGAAGAAAAAGGATACCCAGCCGCACAGCGTACTGTTCCAAAATCGGCAGAAGAAATGTTCACGTACCTTTCGCATCAGGTTTACCCGGAATTCAACTGCGCCCTCGTACACTCACGCGTCGATGAAGACGAACAGGTACAGATACTCGACGCGTTCCGTTCAGGAAAAATACAGGTACTTGCCGCAACAACCGTCATAGAAGTAGGTGTAGATGTTCCAAATGCAACGTGCATCGTCATAGAACAGGCAGACCGGTTCGGACTTGCCCAGCTCCATCAGCTGCGGGGACGCGTCGGGCGGGGAAACATACAATCATATTGTTTTCTTATTTACAGCAAAAATATAACAGAAACGGGTATTCAGCGCATGAAAGCACTCCGGGAAAGTACCGACGGATTCGTCATTGCAGAACAGGATTTAAAACTGCGGGGGCCCGGAGAAGTTACCGGTACCGTACAGGCGGGAAATCTGCAGCTCAGTATTGCAGACATAGAACGCGACAGAGACATTCTGGTACAGGCCCGGACAGATGCTTTTGCATATATGCAGAAAAAACTGTCGGCCTGCTGAAAAAAGCTGATTACACCGTTATACTTTTCCCGGAAAAGTATCATCAAAAAAGAAAAAGCCGTACCTGAAAGCAGGTACGGCTGTAAGCTGATCAGATTTTTGAATTGTTATGCGACATACGCTTCAAGCTGCTTCATACGTGTCGGATGCTGCATACGGACAATTGCATGCTTCTCTATCTGACGGATGCGCTCCTTGGTAAGCTTGCATTTATCACCAACTTCTTTTAGTGACATAGGCTTTGCACCATTTAAACCATAGCGCAGACGCAGAACTTTTGCTTCGTTCGGTTTAAGCGAGCGCAGCACATTGTCTATGTCGTGCCTCATGGCATTTGTCATAACTGCTGAATCAGGATCGTCATAGCGGCTGTCCTCTATAAAGTCACCCACTGCTGTATTATCATTTTCTGTTGAATGAACCTGAGCATCAAGAGAAACCATCTCGCGGGAAATATTTATCATCTCGCGTACATGCTCTTTATCCATATTAAGCATTTCTGCAACTTCCCTGAATTCCTCTTCCTCTGTTTTATCACCGGTAACAGCTTTGCGCGCATGCTCAATCTGGACAAGTTCGTTTGCCCTGTTAAGCGGCAGCCGGATTGCACGGCTCTTTTCACAGATCGACTTGAGGATGGACTGGCGTATCCACCAGACAGCATAGGAAATAAAGTGATATCCTTTATCCACATCGAAGCGGTCAATTGCCGTAAGCAGACCGATATTTCCCTCACTGATAAGGTCAGGAAGATCCAGACCGTGATTCTGATATTTTTTTGCAACGTTTACAACGAAACGCAGATTAGCATTTACAATTTTATTTTTTGCGGCAGTATCGCCGTTCTTTGCTTTCAGCGCTAGCTCAGTTTCTTCCTTGCGGGAAAGCAGAGGGATTTTATTAATGTCTTTAAGATACATAGCCAGAATGTTTTCATCGTTTGTCATAATTTACCCCTTATGCTTTAACTAGTGCAAATAGCATGCCAACACTGCATAATTAATTTAAAAAATAGTATTTTTTTTATTTCTATATATTATAAATAATTAAAATATTTTTTTATTCTATAAAATTGTTTTTTATACCTTTTTTCCTGACTTAGTGAGCTGTTTTTAGTAAATTCAGGACTTTTTTACACAGATACGTAAAAAATGTACTAAACAGGGTATTTTTGACCCATATTTTTTATTGCCTTTTTTATTGACGAGAGGCAGATAAAATTTGTATATTATAAATATGAAGCTTTTAGGCTTCATATTTTATTATTAAACTATAACTTATAGGAGCTAACATAATGAAAATCAAACCGTTGGCAGACAGAGTCCTTGTAAAGAATGAAAAAGCTGAAACAAAAACAGCATCCGGCATTATCATTCCGGAAGCGGCTCAGGAAAAAACACAGACAGCAACAGTTATCGCTGTCGGCCCGGGAACAGAAGAAGACAAAATTACCGTAAAAGCCGGTGATACCATCATGTACGACAAATATGCCGGTACACAGATTAAAATCAACAATGAGGATCATCTTATTCTCAAAATGAGTGATATCATCGCCGTTATTGAAAAATAACAGACGTATTTGTCTACAAGACCGGTGCATCAAAGCGCCGGTTTTTTTTATTTTGAAGACAGCTGATCGCGGAGCAGCTTAGCGCGGGCATTTGAAGGATCCAGAACAAGTGCATATTCCACCGAACGGACTGCCTCGCGGACTTTCTGCCGGGCAGCATAAATAACCGCCATACGGTACATTATTTCCGCCTTCTGCGTCGTATCAACAGAACGGGATGCTGCTTCTCCGTACAAATAAAGAGCCTGCGGAACAGAACCGAGACTACTGTATATCATTGCAAGGTTCATGCATGCCGATGTTGAAACTAACGGGGCTATTTTCCGGTTCTGTTCATAATCGTCGGTAATGCCGCTGCTCTCGTATACACAGTACTCGTAAAGTCGTTCTGCTGTATCTGCATAGCGCTGATATGCGGCAAACCATGCGGCATATTCTGCTTCTTTTAGCGTAAATGTTTTCTCATGTGATACTGCCTGTTCCCAGAAATCGCGGGCTGTATCGAATTTGTACTTTGAAACGATATATCGTTTGTACAGCGTCCATGCATCTTCCGTCTGTCCATACAGCAGAAGTTTACTCACGGCGAACTCAAGAAGCGGCTCCGGATATATATCAGTGTCAGTTGAGCTGTTTTCAAGTTCGTTCCATACGTCTGTAATTTTATCGTTTACTGAAAGCGTCTTATCAGTTTTATACTTCAGGTTAAGCCGTGCAATATACAGCTGGGGGTCATTCTTCCGCTCAAGGCTTTTATCCATCCGGAAGGCTGCATCGCTCACTGGTATTTCTATCCGGTTATCGTATTTCTCCATACGCAGTGTCGCAAGGCCCTTATCGTGCAGTACCTGCTCCTGCGGAGTTTCTTTAAGCGGCAGACTTGTACGATATGCAAAATCAGCATATGCAATGAGCCCCGGTACATAATCAGGCCATGTATCGACTGCGTATGTAAGAAGAATACTGCATTTTCTGTCATCCCCGTTTGCTTCGGCATACAATGCACTGTCGACATACACTGCCGGCATCATTGTTTCGTATGCGTCGTCATAATCAGTACCCGCGGAAGGATCGGATGCAAGCTGGTCAAGCAGCGCATGCCGGATTTTTTCCGCTTTTTCTGTTTCTGAAAGCAGAACGTATGAATCGGAAAGCATTGATGCTATCTCTATAAGAGAAACGCTGTGCCGTGTATGAATCGACGCGTTAGAATACAGTGCCTGAGCTTTCTCTGCATACGCTGCTGAAGTTCCATAGTTATTGTCGTCATACGCAACAAGCGACCAGAAATAAGCATTTTCACTTTCCGTACATTCATCAGGCCGCAGTGAAAATGCCTTATCGTAATCTCCGGCCGTCATTTCTATAACAGCGCAGTTCTGAAGCCAGTATGAATCCTGTGTTTCTTTATAGGCATCCAGATAGACGGGATAGAATTTCATGTCGGTAAACGACGTTTTAACGCCGGTACTGTTTTGGGAATAAAGCACGTCATCCATGTATGCTTCTGAATAAATTGAACCATAGCGTGAACCGCGCAGACATTCTGACGCCTTCACTGCTTCACCATATCTGCCAAGTCTCAGCAGAAAATGCGCATATACTGCCGACAGTTCGGAGTTCTTCGGATTTCTTTTAAGCCCATCCCGGAGTACACGCTCAGCAAGTTCACTTTCTCCCAGCTGGTCGTATCTGCGGAAAATACCTATACGGGACCACGAATCGTATGTTTTTTTTTCGATTTTTTTTAGTTCGGACACCGCATCGTCATCCTGCCCCTGCTCAATGAGCGCATCAATTTCAACAAGTTTTCCCGTAAAAGATTTACGGGAAGCGCTCATACTGCATGATGTAACTAAGACAACAATGCCGGTAGTAAAAAGAACTTGAAGAAGGAACCGGTATAAAGCCCGAATCCCGTTCATATTATCCTTCCTGCGGTGCTGCCTTGCTGATTTTGTCAAGCACAGCGTTGATGAATTTAAACGAATCATCCGCGCCGAAATCTTTTGCAATATTCACCGCCTCATCTATAACTATGGAAGCACTCGTCTCTTTCTGATACAGAAGTGAATAAACACTCATGCGGAGAATAGAGAGCGAGACTTTGTTCAGACGATCAAAATTCCAGTTTGCAGCAAGGTGACTTTTTATAAGCGCGTCTATCTCGTCAAGATGCTCCATAGTGCCGGTAACAAGAAAACGGGCGAATAAATATTCTTCTTTATCAGAATCTGCCGCAGCATTTCCGTTTTCATCAGCCCATGAAAAAGTTAACAAGTCACCAATAGGTACTCCGCCAACCTCATGGGAATAAAGCGCCTGGAATGCAAGTACTCTGCCTTTTCTGCGCGACACTTATTATTTTCCTTCCCAATTGAGCAGTTTATCAAGGTCAGCACCCGTTTTTTTCCGGTCGACATTGTCAGGGGTATCAAGTGTTTTTGAAATCTGAGTAGCAGCGTTCTGCAGATATTCCATCTGTTTCTGCTGGGCAAGATTCTGTTTTATGTAATCATAAACTGTGACAGTCGTTCCCGGTTGTACGACATCGCTCAATGCAAGCATTTTTGCAGCATACTTTTCGACTACAGAATAGAACTGACAGTTCGTAGGATTATCCTGAAGACCCGAAACATAACCAGTATCTTTTGTAAACAAATCAAGCAGATCTTTATAGGCAACCCCAAGCTGGGAGGCACTGTTTTCTGTCTTGTTGATAAGCATTTCACCGGCCTGATATCCGGAACCGGCAGCCTTCGACTTTACGGTTATCTGATCCCGCGTCATTTTTTTGTCTTTATATCCATTAAGCAGTTCTGTTGCCTTTGCTTTTGCATCTTCAGGTTTAGTCCCCTTGGGAACGTACACCAGGAAAATTTTTATCATATCACTCCAGACAAAAGATGCTTTGTGCAGTTCATAAAATGAACGAATTTCATCATCCGAAGGAGCTACTGCCTTAAGTTCATCCTGATGCTGTGAAACAATATACTGCTGGGCTGTAAGCTGCGCTTTTAAATACTCTTTATATTCGGCTACAGTCATACCTGCCTGCTGTTTCATATAGTCGTCAAGAGACATCTTCGTCTGCTGCTGAACGAAAGTGTTCAGTTCCTGTTCAGTAACGCTTTTTCCTACCTGCTGCGACATAGTCTGCAGAAAGTACTGGTCAACCGAGCTGTCCGGAACAGAAATACCGGCCTTCTGAGCGGCCTGCATAACAAGTTTCTCGTCGATCAGCGCGTCAAGAATCTGCTTTTTCTCGTCGACAGTAAAGACTTTTCCTGTCTGTTTCTGATATGCCTCAACCCGGGTCTTAAGCTGTCTGACAGTAATTGACTCGCTTTTATTCAGCTTAATAACAGCAAGAACCTGCAGATCGGACTGCGAAAAAGCTGCGGCTGCGGCTGCGATCAATACGGTACAAACAAGAGCTAAACGTTTCATCTTTTATTCCTTATATAAGCATGTTTCAAGTATAACAAATATTCTGCTGTTCTGTTACAACAGAATACAGCTGATTTTCATTTTCGCTTCTATACTGATTATTGCATTGGTATTAATAAAACCTTTTTTACACCTCAAGCGGAAGGCCGCCTTCTATTTCTGCACGGATACGGCGTACCCCGGCCGAAGACGACTGCTCCTTTGTAATTTTGAACCGCCCAATCTGCGCCGTATGCTGTACATGAGGACCTGCACAGACTTCTTTGCTGAAATCACCGATCGAGTATACCTTTACACGTTCACCGTATTTATCGCTGAACAATGCACGTGCACCGGCTTTCCGTGCGTCGGCAAGGCTCATCTCTTCCATACTGACAGGCAGATCACGTTTTATCTGTTCATTTACCATATTTTCCACTTTCTGAATTTCATCTTTTGTCATAGGACGCGAGAATGAAAAGTCAAAACGAAGACGTTCGGGCGTAATATTCGAACCGCGCTGGGCAACCTCATCACCAAGCACATTTACAAGAGCCTGCTGCAGAAGATGCGTCGCTGTATGATACTTTGTTGAAATTTCACCATGGTCTCCGAGACCGCTCTTGAAAGCACCTGCACTCAGCGTACGGGATTCCTCCTGATGTTTCTTCTCTTCTTCTTTGAACCCCTCAACGTCTACAGTCATACCGTTTTCGCGGCCAAGTTCTTCTGTAAGTTCAATCGGAAAACCGAACGTATCGTATAAACGGAATGCTACGCGTCCCGGAATAACTTTCTGCGGATTCTTCTGAAGATTCGGCAGCAGTTTTGCAAATTCCGCCTCTCCTTTTTTCAAAGTTTCAAGGAATTTATTTTCCTCGGCACTGAGCTGCTCGAAAATAAATTCCTTCTTTCCCTCAAACGCAGGATATGCCTTGATATATTCGTCGATAATGACGTCGGCTGGTTTTGCAAGGAACGCACCTTCAATGCCGATTTTGCGTCCGTGACGTACGGCGCGGCGGATAATACGGCGCAGAATATAACCGGCCCCGACGTTGCTCGGAGTAACCGCCTGTTCGTCTCCCAGAATGAACGTCGCAGTACGCACGTGATCCGCTATAATGCGGATAGATATGTCGACCTGCCCGTTGTCGCCGTAGTGCTTACCTGAAAGTTTTTCTATACAACCAATAATCGGCGTAAATACATCCGTTTCGTAAACTGTTTTCATGCCGTTCAGCATGGCGACGGTTCGTTCGGCACCCATCCCGGTGTCGACACATTTTCGTGTAAGAGGAATGTATCTGCCTTCACCGTTCTTATTGTACTGCATGAAGACATTGTTCCAGATTTCAACATATTTACCGCAGCGGCATCCGGGACGGCAGTCAGGACCACACGCAGGTTTACCTGTGTCATAAAAAATTTCCGTATCAGGACCGCACGGACCTGTTGCGCCTGCCGGTCCCCACCAGTTGTCCTCACGGGGAAGATAAAAAATACGCTCTTTCGGAATACCATGGCTTTCCCAGATAGCAGCAGCTTCATCATCGCGGGGAATCCCATCTTCACCTGCAAAAACTGTGACGGAAATCTTTTCGGCCGGAATTCCAAGATATTCTTTTCCTGTAAGAAATTCATAGCTGAAGCCGATGGACTCCTTTTTAAAATAATCACCGAGCGACCAGTTGCCGAGCATTTCAAAAAATGTAAGATGAGCCGGATCACCGACAGAATCTATATCGCCGGTACGCACGCATTTCTGATAATCGGTAAGACGCGTGCCGGACGGATGATTTTCACCAGAAAGATACGGAACAAGCGGCTGCATGCCGGCAGTCGTGAACAAAACAGTCGGATCGTTATTCGGAATAAGTGATTTTCCACTGATTTCTACATGACCCTTACTTTTAAAAAAGCTGATGTATTTAGAGCGAAGTTCATTTACAGTCATAATAAATTATACTCTATAGAACGAAAGTGTTTATGTCAAGAACGGGATGAAGATGTGGTTTCAGTCCGCGTAAGCGTAAGTACCGGTCCTTCCACAGGAAAACACGTATCGGGAGAAATACGTATCGGTGTAAGATGAATCGTATTATAATCTGTTTTGAGTTCTTCCTTACGTTTTTTTGTTGCAGGAATCGTCACTGAATCAAAAAGCATTTCATATGACTTGGCCAGAATCTGCTGTGCTGAAGCAGAACGGAATTGAATTACAAAGTTTCCTGCGACAGTATCAGTTACGAAAATTCCTTTATCTTCTAATGAATTACCGGTAAGTTCATATGCATTATCAGTAAACGTAATATGCATACCATTATCCGATGTCCATGAAGGTCCCTTCTGAAGTTCCTCCACATAGTCGGTATCCGTCGTTTTCTTTATATCAGTACTGAAAGAACTCTGCGTCGTCATCTTACGATAACTTCCATCCCATAAATTATTTTCCTTTATTATCATGCGTACATCATCGATAATATGCACGTGGACCTCATCAATACCGGTAAGTGAAATATCACAGCGCCGCTGCATGTTCGTAATCGATTCATTTGTTGTGGAAAGATAAATTCCGCTGCGGCGAAGGTTGCTGTCTTCCCATGAATACACTTCTTCCGTATCCTGATACAGAAAAATAATTTCTTTGTCCGAATAATCAAAAAACAAATAACGGATACCGTCATTTTCATTGGACGTTTTATACCACAAACCGTTAAGAAAATCAGCAAAAGTTGCGACTGTACCGTCCTGTATACGTGCAAGTTCCTTAGCTGCTATACGGCTGCCTGTTACACGAACCTGATTTATCTGCGAATATTTCTGAATCTGTTCATTCCATTGATATTCAGTCTGAATCTGACTTAAGTTTGCATTATTAGTTCCACTGTCATCTTTTGCAGAGCTGTAAACCCATACCGGAAAGCTTTCTCCATGGGACTGTGAAAGTTCATATGACTCAGAACGGTCGTCCTGTTGAATAAAAATGGTACCGTCAGATTCAAAATTACCTATCTGCACAAGTCCAAATTTATTCAATTTTCTGCGGCACATGAAGATGCTCATAACACTGTCGCCATTATCAAGGACTCCCTGATACACAAGCTCCGTTTTATGATCGCCGGTCATATCTATTCCCGTATATGAGAATGTTCGGACACGTGAAATATTCGTAGCAATTTCTGCAATACGGACATAAGAATTACTCTCAGCATCATACATGCCCACAAGCAGTATAAGATACGGAACACCCTCTTTTCTGACGGCTACAACCTGATCATCAAGATTATCACCGTTCAAATCAACCGAAAGCGTACTTATAAGCGTCTCTGTCGGTAGAAGTGGTACAAACGTCGTCATGGATGTGTTATCCTGAGTCTGTACGTCGTCTGTTTCTTTCTGCTCTTTTTCATTTCCGGAAACAGGAACAACAACTTTAGCACGCGGTACAGAACGCTGCCCGTTCCAGTATACGATACGTACAACAACGAGTACGGCAAGAATACAGCCTATAAGAATGAAAACAGCAGGAATAACCTTATTGGTACGTTTTGATTTCATATGCAGAAACTATACTACAACGGTGAAAATAAAAAAAGATACAATGCATTTATAAAAGTCAGGTTTGCAGCCCCCGGTACAGCAGCGGCAATTCTATTCTGACTTCCGTTCCTTCTCCCTGAGCGGAGTTAAAGCCTATCGTACCATGCATAGATTCCACCCGCTCGCGCATTCCTTTTATTCCGAAATGTTCGCTGCCGGAAATTCCGTTTTCCTCTGAAAGCTGCTCCGCTTCCATACCTGTCCCGTCGTCGGTTATAAGGATAAGCAGCGTTCCCTTATCTGTTCCGCGGATTATAACCGATGTTTCCGACGGAGAAGCATGTTTTGCAGCATTGTTCAAGGCCTCC
>JBAYAJ010000039.1:0-17288 GCA_041669845.1 Treponema sp. | reverse complement strand
TCTACCGGTACTGCATATCCGGAAATTCCGGTGACAGCCGTACCTGCTGCGGTTCCGGTCGTACAGTTGTTGTCCGCATCAAGTGTCAGACTGGTGCCAGTGCCGTCAGGCCGTTTGTTTAAGACAGGGGCGAAACCGGACGGAAGCAGAACGCCATCGTTTTCATCAAGATAAAACGTCTCCGGACTTTTGTCATCCATACCGAGTATGCGGTAGCAGCCGGTGACGTTCTCTGTTTCAAGCGAAACAAGCGACGCGTTTGACGCTGAAAATCCGTTATTGGTGTACGTAAGCCCGGATGCAAGAGAAACAAATCCTGTTTTTGATTCTGATTTGTCTGCAAATTTATTTTTCAGTGCGAGAGACCACCGGGAGGAAAGTGCCGCGTCTGCGGTAAATCCGGGGAAAAAATTCCATGAAAAACCTGCCGCAGCGGCAACTGCTCCGTTATCGCTGGAAGATGAGTCCTCGTACCATGTGATGTATATTTTGTCGGTGTCGGAAACGGTTGTGGACGGAGTTACTGTTCCGGATTCGCTGTCGTACGCTGCACCCTGATCAAGAATGCCGTTCTTATAAACTGATACAGAGCCTGCCGCTGCGCTGGTACCGATGTCGTATCTGCTTACCGGCGTATACGTCCGCAGCAGCAGCTTTAAATCACCCGTATTGCTGTACCCGAGATAGCTGCCGGGAGACGTATCGGCGAGCGGAAATCGAACGGAAGGAGAAAGGGCGGAAGCAGCAGTAGAAGAACCGTCTGCCAGATAAATATCTGAATAGGTATGTGTATCTGAGAAAAAATCCGAAGAAACGAACGTGATGTCGTTGTCTGAAATAACTGCCGAATATTCTGAAGAAGTTTTTTCAGTCGACGAAGAAACGACTGTGGCATCAGCTGCAGTCGTAATTCCGCAGTCATACCGGTATGCACAGGCAAACGGCGAGAATCCTGCAGGTGACTGGATGAGCAGGCCCGTACTGCTGCCAATTGTCGTGAAAAGTCCGTAATATGCGCTGCTGTCGTCAGAATATGCATAATCTTTCAGGTCAGGCGCATTCGGGCTGCCGGAAAACCAGGTCTGAACAGCACCGAGAAAACCGCTGCCTGGAGATGCCGATGTTCCGTAGCTGCCGAGTTTATTTTTTATTTCTGCGATTGTACCTGTCGATGCAAATGTAACGATGATCGAGGGAAGTACATTATTTTTTTTTATGCTTCCCGCATCCGATGCAATTATAATCATGGAGCGTGCGGGCAGCAGTGCATATTCTGAACTTGAAAGTTTTTTGTACGTACGCCCGTCGGTGTCGGAGTACGTGCCCGACGAAGATTCTGCGTACACCGCTTCGACATCCGATACGTCGTCCGAAGAGGGAAGAACAAACAACTGTCCCGTAAGCCAGTCGGAAAGCGGTACGGAAATTGTTGATATGCTGTTCCTTCCGTAATACGTCGCGTCATGTTCCTTCAGCATATCATATCTGACGACAGCGTCTGCATGCCACCTGCCGTTTTCAGAATCTGCAAATTTTCCAGATATACCGGGTGCCTGATTGTCACCACCTCCGATTCCTCTGTCAAAAAGAGAGACTGAATATGTTGAAGGAAAGGTAATGCCTCTGTTTGCAATGAGTACTTCTCTGACATTATCCTGCCCGTAATATCCTGCCGCGATGGTATTTTTATTGAATTCATCCGCAAACGATGCCTTAAAAAACCACGATTTGTTGAGCATGAACCAGAGTGAAAGATCAACGCTTTGTTTGAATACGGGTACACCAAGTGAAAGTGCAAACGGGTTTCCATATCCGAAAGAAGCTGATGTTGTCTGTAGTAGTTTTGTTTCCCAATAACCACTGGCAAGAAATTCTATATTATTGCTGCCGAGCTGATAATTAAATAATGATTCCGGCAGGTCTGTACTGGCAGGAATAAGATTTGTGTCGTCGGTGACGATGGAACCAGCTCCGCTTGCAGTCGTATTTGTATCAGCAGAAAGAGTATATTGGTATGAAAAGAGAACAAGTAAAGCCGTAAAGAACAGAATCGATTTTAATTTTGATGTATCAAGCAGCCGTGCCTTGTGAATTTTTACTTCAGGATGTTTTTTTTCAAGATTTAAAATAGCTTTTTCCACAGCCTGTTTTTTATTTTCACCAAAATCGAAAAGTTCCTGCTGGCGCGGTGTTCCTGTGTCTTCGAGGTTTTCTGTACCAACACCGAGCAGCCGTATGCTGCGTCCTCTTTCATATTTCCGCTCAAAGAGAATACAGATTCGCGAGTATAAATCGTCTACTGATGTAATGTCGGAAGAACTTGTCTCTCTGACTGATACCGTTGAAAAATCGTCGTAACGCAGTTTAAGCATGACGGTACGGCTTGTGTATCCTTCACGAAGCATTCGGAACATAACCGTATGAGACAGTTCCATAAGCGCTGTTTCTGCCGTATATGTATCTGTCAGATCATACGAGAATGTTGTTTCGGCACTAAGTGAGCGGGATGATGTATTTTTATTGAAAGCTGCAGCTTCCTTTCCTCTGACAGCATTGTATAAAAAAGTTCCAGTGGAACTGCCGAAAAGTACGGACAAAAGTTTTTCACTTTTTTCGTAAATACCGCGCGTCGTGAAAATACCTGCTCCGTTTATCCGTGCAAGTGTTTTGGGGCCTATTCCCCAGATTTTACTTAGTGGAAGCGAGAGCATAAACTTCTCTTCATCTCCGGTTTTTACTTCGTAGAACCCGTCCGGTTTCGAAAGTTCTGAAGCTATTTTTGCAATATATTTTGAACCTGCAAGACCAGCTGAAACGGTGAGTCCTGTCTTGTCTTTTACCTCCGTTTTGAGCCGCTGTGCTGTTTCTGCCGGTTCACCCAAAAGAGCCTCTGTCCCTGTAAGATCAATGAACGCCTCATCTACAGACATCTGGTCAACATCGGGAGAATATTCGCGGAAAATATCCATAATCTGGGCGGAAAGTTCATGATACCGCTGCATCCTTCCGTGGACAAATATTCCTGACGGGCAGAGCCGGTATGCTTCCGCAGTGGGCATTGCCGAATGAACGCCGAATCTGCGTGCTTCATACGAGGCTGTCGATACTACGCTCCGCCGTTCGCCGGGAAGACCACCTACTATGACTGGTTTTCCTCTGTATGACGGGTTGTCGAGTTGTTCGACTGAAGCGAAAAAAGCATCCAGATCAACATGCAGAAAATGCTTTAGTGTACAGTCATTCATGTTTTTACTTCTGTCTGTTTTCTGGATGCCGGAATTGTGACTTCGTATGTTCTCATTGTGTGGACAGAATCCTTTTCCTCGTAAAAAGCAGTAACCGTTACGACCGCCGGAATTGAAATGTCGGCAACATATGAAATGATAATCTTTTCCGGCGGCCAGACTGGGACAGGAAACGTGTCGGTATATTTTGTTTTGTCAGATATATATTCGTCGTCCGAATAGATGACAGAATTTCCATTGATGCCGTTTACAGAAATTACGCAGCGTTCTGCATTTTTTCCCAGGTTGATAGTAAGAGTCCGTGTTGTATCACCGAAAAATGTTTTATCCGATGCTGTACAGAAAAGGACAGAATCGTTTATTCGTTTTACTGGAATATTTTTTTCAATATTTATATCATTTTTCGGTATGAAGTGTGCTGAAATATGTTTTATACCGAATAGTAATGCAATCGTAATTGCAGTGGCTGCTCCTGTAAACGACAGTATGCCGATGCGCCTGCCTGATGCAGGTTTCTCATGATAGTTCCACAGGGCATTTGCAATTATGCGGAACCATTGGAAAAGGAAGGGAAGAGATCCAATTGAAAGAAGAACGTTCCTGGAAAAATTACTGTATACAAATGAATTGAAAACAGAAGGATCTGCATATCTGGTTATCTGTTTGACATAAGGAAGATAAGGAATCATCATTGCAATAAATGCAGCAAAAAGTATACCTGTTTTTTTAAATGGTCTGAAAATATACACAATGATATATTCTGCTGCAAAAAGAAAGAACAGAGAAATGTCAACGGCGCTGAATATGAAAATATTAATAACAGAATCTATTGTAAGAAGATATGCATATGCACGTTCTTCAAGAACTCCCTGAAATTTAACAATAAGAAGATAAAGTACTGTATTAATGACGAATGTTATAATAATTTTGACTATGAATTGATAAAGAATCGTAATTTTAAAAATACGATACAGAAACTGAGTAAGCGGCTGACTTACCTGAAAACAGACGGCTGAAATAATAATAATTACGGGAAAAATATACCAAAGTCTGAACACATCTCGTTTTATTTCTATGCGGTGCTTGTTTCGTACAAAAGACAGTTCGGACAACATGAACAGACTGATAAATGAAATGGTAATAAAGCAGATTACGATAAACTGTTCGCTTGCCCACCACAAAGTATTTCCTGTATGGAATATAATATAATGACGGTCCCAGTTATCTGTTCCTTCCGGTGTGTATGCAGTAATAAAATTTGCTGTACACCGGCCATATGCGGACATATCTGCCTGTATGGGGATTGCGATGCCTGCACAGGGAATACCTTTCTGGAGAAAAAACGAGGATCGTTCGTCCGCTTTCAGAATTCTCAGCCGGTACAAAGATCCAAGACTTCCTCCCCGGAGGTAATATGGCAGATTTGCAGAAATAAATGAATCAGACAGCCGTTTGACAAGCCAGCTGGGGCTGGTTTCTCCGGCACCTCCGGGAATTAATACAGCAGTATAATCCGTTGTAAAACTTATGCAGACGGCACTGTAATCGTCCGGAGTGGCAATGTTACTGGCAAATATATCTGTTCCACAGATTCGGCAGGTTTCTGTTTTTTGTTGGAAGTCGCCATAGGAGAAAAATAGAATAAGATTATAATTAAGCGTTGTTTTTTTCAGAAAACCTAAAATAGTACTGATATAATTTCTGTGGAGATATGCATCTTCCATAGTAAAAGCAAGAATCAAACTATGTCTGTTTTTTATTTTTTTATCACTGTTTTTAATTGTTTGATTGAAATCAACTTCTATGTTGTAGGGGAAGTTATTTTCGGCAGATTTGACAAGATTTAATCTTTTTGGTGTAAAACCATTTAGGATAAGGAAATTTTCAGTATTTTGACATAAAGAAAGTCCATACAGGTTTTTATGATTCTGCTGTACTGGCTGACCGGCATTCAGGACTGCGGGAAAGAATATTACGCAGAATAACACAAAAAATGCTCTGATTTCCTTCATATATGTAGTTTATAATATTAACTGTTTACAATGCAAGTCCCATAGTGTATAATAAAAGAAAATTAAAAGTCAGGAAATGGAGAAAGGTGAGAAATGAGCGCTGGTGGTAAAAAATTCATGCTGGAACTGCCTTTAAAGATTATTCTTACAGAGGACGGCGCTTCAAATTTTATAAGTCATAAAAAAAAGCTGCTCAGGTTTCGGCTTGCAGATAATATCGATGAATACGGAATTTCCTTAAACCGTTTTTCTCCACAGTCAATACAGAGCATGGTTCTTCTTGATTATATCTCAAAAATAGAGATTTCTATGACTGAGTTTGTCTCGGCTCGTCAGGAAGTCATGGATCTTTCAAAGGTTGTCGTTTATTCTATTTTGTATAAACAGTTTGACCGGGATATATATGCTGCTATTATTCAATGTGACTGCGTCCGTAAGTACAACAGAGCAAATCCTGCGCATCTTATTGATGAGAAGACAAAAATGAATGACAGACAGCTTCGTTTGACTCTTGCAAATAAGGGTGCTGTTATTGATCAGACCCGCAAATTGATTCTGTCTCCCATATGGCAGTCCATTATGGACAATAAAGATTATTCTGCAGAAGAAAAAAATATTTATCTGCTTATGTCGGAAAAGTTCCTTAACAGGCTCGGTCTTATGAACTGGTACATAATTACTTTGTTTCATAAGGCTGATGGTTATAACGAAATGCTTATTGCCATACGTAATCTGCTCGGATCGTATATGGAGAAGTCAAAAGTAGCTGAATATATTTCCGTTATGGTTATGGAACTTGCACTTAACAGCGAAAACACGAATATCCGGAAGGAAGCCCGTAATATGTATCAGGGGGTAGACGATATAGATTCGCTTATTTTTGATCCTGATATCCGTTCAAAAATTATTAAAGAACTTCAGCATAAACATGAGCTTGTTTTTTTATCATGGAAACTTGGGGGAGGAACATCGTCAATCGGTAAACAGGGACGTTTACAGATTACGTTGTACAATAAGGATGACGAATTCCAGGAAGTAAAAGAGAATATCGAAGCAAAGAAGACTGCCGATACGAGAAAGAAGACGCTTATTGATTTCTACCGCGAGCTGCCGGAAGGACAGGAAGGTACGGATTTGGGGTTATATTATTTGTCGTATCTCGACGATGCGTGTAAGAAAGTAAATGTTAAGTTTGAATCACTTGTAAATCAATTTTCAGCAAGTGATCTTACTGTTATAAACCTTATTTTCAATTTCTGATTATGTTTACCTGTTCTCATATAAAATTTATATGTCTGTTTCTGGTCTTCTTTTGTATTTTATGCGTTTCCTGCGCTAATACGCTGCCTGAAATAATTTCTTCATCTGCAACTGTAGTTTTTGACTACAGTGATAATTCTTCCGCTCCATTAATGAGACTGTCTGTTTTTGCAGAGACAGGCAGTGATGTACGGCGTGCAGCACAAATCAGAATTTCGTCAAAAACAGGTGAATATGCATGGACTGTTGACGTTCCGCAGCTGATAGGTTCGGACAGCAGACAGTGGGCAGGATATACCAATTTTGCCGTTCCTGAAGCTGCAGAATTTCCACAGGGGGTATATGATTTATTTTATACGGATGCAGAAGAACATACTGTTCAGACGACCTTTTCTGTGATATATCCTGAAAAACTTATTGAATCAAAGACTTCCGATGTAAAAAATATTTTAGGGACATCTGCAAAGGAAATGACCGCTGTATACATGCCTGATGGAATGCTTATATATTATAATGTACGAAAATCAAAATGGACGGACGATAACGCAATATGGAATGAGTTTAAGCTTGCTTCAACGATACGAATATGCTGGAAATCGACGGATGATTCTGTTGTCTGTCTTATGCCTGTTTTGAAAAGACCGTCGTCCGATAGTAAGTAATAAATGAGGAAAAAAATTGGATACAGAAGTGACAGGAGTGAATGATCAGTTTTTCCGCGATATAAAGACATATGTTATCCGGATAGGACGTATGACTGATTCACAAAAGAAAAATTATGAAAAACTTTCTCCAAAATGGTGTATTCCCTACGTTGAGGAAAAAATAACGTATGAAACTGTATTTGGAAATCTAAATCCTGTTACCATTGAAGTTGGATTCGGAATGGGAACGGCAACTGCTGAAATTGCAGCGCAGAATCCCGGAAAAAATTATATCGGAATCGAGGTTCATAAGCCTGGTGTCGGCAAACTACTTGGTGAAATACAGTCGCGTGGTTTGAAGAATCTTCGTATTATAGAGCACGATGCGGTTGAAGTGCTTAACAATATGATAGCAGATGAGTCTGTTGAAGCTTTTCATGTTTTTTTTCCTGATCCATGGCCTAAAAAGAGGCATCATAAACGGCGTCTTATACAACGGCCTCATACTGCGCTTTTTGCATCAAAACTTTCACCGGGGGGGTATTTTTATATGGTAACCGACTGGCTTGAGTATGCACAATCTGCGCTTGTGGAATTAAGCGCGACGGATCATCTTGTTAATAAATACGACGGATTCGCGGAACCTCAGAACTGGCGTCCGGAAACAAAATTTGAAGCACGTGGAATACGTGATGACCGGTCTATAAGCGAACTTTATTTTATAAAAAAATAGAGGAGTGTATGAGCGATCTTTTTGACATAGAAGAAGCAAAATTACAAAATGAAAAAGTAACACGCATTGTCTCTTTGGAAAAACTTATACAGAAATATCAGAAATCGTATTATGACGGTGAAGGAGAGATAAGCGACGCTGAATTCGACAAATTATGGGACGAGCTTAAATCTCTCGATCCGGCAAATACTGTTTTAAAAAAAGTGGGACAGGATTCCGGAAATTTTGAAAAAGTAAATCACATTATGCCGATGGGAAGTCAGGAAAAGGCTGCCAATCCGGAACAGTTTCGTGCATGGGCTTCAAAGCATATATATGATGAATATCTGGTTGAATATAAACTTGACGGAGCTTCTCTTGAGCTTCAGTACAGCCACGGTCAGCTTATACGGGCGGTGACACGCGGTGACGGTACAATCGGTGACAATATAACAGCAAACGCGCGCAGAATGCAGGGTGTGATCCAGCTTCTTGCAGAAGAAGATGGTAAACTCGTTGATTTTACCGGTGGAATTCGTGGTGAAGTTATTATGACTCACCATGTGCACGATACAAAATTTCCGGATAAGGCAAACTGTCGGAATGCAGCAAATGGTCTTATGAAGCGGAAGGACGGTGATGGAAGTGAGAATCTTACACTTATCACCTATGACGTGTGGGCAACAGAAGGCGAGCAGCCATATAAAGATGAGGAAGAAAAAATTACGTGGCTCAGATCGCACAGGTTTAATACTGTACCGCTTAAAATATGCCGTTCGCCTGATGAAGTTATTGAATATCGTGCCTGTGTAATGGAAATGCGTAAATCGCTTGATTATGACATTGATGGTCTTGTTGTGAAAGAACGTTTTATTAACCATGAAGATGCAAGTCGTGCACGACCGGACAGGCAGATAGCTTTTAAATTCAGTCTGGAAGAAGCTGTAACAACTGTACGGGGAGTCGAATGGAGCCGCAACGGCGGTACATATACGCCTGTTGCACTGTTTGATCCTGTTGAACTTGCAGGAACAACAGTACAGCGTGCAAGTCTCGCTAATCCTGATACAATGCGTGCACTTGGCGTGAGCATTGGTTGTTCTGTTGTGGTCGTGAAGCGCGGCGAGATTATACCTAAAGTGGAAAGCGTTGTGCCTGATAAAAACAGAGTGTTAAAACCTGTTGTGTTTCCGACTACATGCGAAACGTGCGGCACGCCTCTTGTCGATGAAGGCAGCCGTCTTTTTTGTCCGAACAAGTCGTGCCCGAAACGTGTCCTGCATCAGCTTCTAAAATGGATACAAGTTGTCGATATACGTGATTTTGGAGAGACACTTGTCAATTCACTTTTTGAAGCCGGGAGAATTGCATCAATTACGGATATTTATTCGCTTACACCTGGCGATTTAACTCCTTTTTTTCTCAACAAAGAAAGTATTGCGGCCGAAAAAGAATCACTTGGTGCAGTTAAAGTTATTAATTCTATTGCATCGCACAGAAGCATGAATCTAGCAGTATTCGTTGCAGGGTTCGATATTGAAGGAATAGGGGAAACGACGGCTGAAAAGCTTGTAAATGCCGGATTCGACACGCTTGATAAAATGCTTGCTGCCAATGAGTCGCAGTTTGCCGCTGTTTATGGCTTTGCAGAAGTGATGGCTCATACGGCAGTCGAGGGGCTGATTGAAAACGCTCAGGAAATGCGTTCTCTTATCTCGTCAAAAACAATACGTATTGTTTCGCATTCCTCCGGTATCTTTGCGGGAATGTCATTTTGTTTTACAGGAGAACTTTTGACAATGAAACGTGCTGCCGCAGAACAAATAGTCAAAAAAAACGGTGGTCTATGTAAATCGTCAGTAACAAAGGATTTAACCTATCTTGTTACAAATGATACTTCAAGTGGTTCGTCAAAGAATATGAAAGCAGCAAAATTTGGTATAAAAATAATAGATGAAAATGGTTTTTTAAAATTGGCCGGTATATGATAAGACAGTGGTCTGTTGGAAAATTTGTTTTTAACAGTATTTTTGTCTGTTTTCTTATCTTTTTTATTGTATACGCAGTTAAATTCGGCAGCTGTTTCGGAGCTGTAAACAGACTCCCTCGGGTAGAAGACTATCAGATTATGCGTATTCTTGTTTATGGAACGAGCACGTCCGAAAACGGCAATACAGTCAGCGCCGTTATATCACTTCTGGATACGGCTGGAAATGAATGTGCCGTACTTGAACGATCCTGGAGGGGGACATCTCTTTCCATTGATTTCAGAAGTGCTGAATTTTCCGGCAGAAAATTTTTGTTTCCGGAAATTATTTACGGTTGTGAAACAATTTATGAACACAGTGGGCGTGGACTGTTTGGAGCGGGAACATATCTTGAAAGATATTATAATGAAAACGGACAATGCATGCTGTTAGGTACCGGTTCTTCCTATAAAAACAGACACGATTTATACATGCTGTCCCGTTTTGCAGCCAATCCTGCAACAGCTTTCAGCGCCGGTTTTTCCCGCAGATATACGATAGATCTGTCCAGCTGTGAAACTGGTGTATATTATGCAGTAGTGACGGACTCTGACGGACGGCTTGAGCTGCGGCCTGAATAATCAGTTAACAGACTGTTTTGTATATGCATAATCAGTCATAAAAAAATCAGGTGAAACGGCGCACATGTTAAGGCGAAGTTCCCAATGGAGATGCGGCCCTGTTGCAAGACCTGTAGAACCGGAAAGACCGATTTTATCTCCCTGTTTTACAGACTGACCTTCCTTAACGCTGAGCGAATGCAGATGATAATAAAGACTGTATAATCCTGGTGCATGTTCAATAACGACACTCCATCCGGTAGATATGCGGTTTTCAGCCATGACAATACGACCGTCTCCGCATGCAGAAACGACAGTCCCATCCGGAACGCCGAAATCTATTCCATAATGAATGGTTGAAGATGTTTTTCCACTTACATATTTATAAATTCGTCTGCTGCCGAAATCTGATGTACGCCGCGTCGAGGTTACTGGGGAGATGAATGGTTTGATACAGTAAACATCAGAAGGTTCGACTGTTTCGAGAATTGTATTGAGTTTTTCAATTTGTGCGACATGAGCAGGTGTTGTATCGGTTTTTATTTCGGTATTTTGTCCGTCAAGTTCAACCATTTCCTCTGGGAATTTTTTTTCGATTAATGTAAACGGCAGAATAAATTCTTCTGCATCAGAACCGAAAGCAGTATAGATTACCTTGAGTGAGTATTCATCGTTTGCAAGCCACGATGAAAGCGGAACATATGCAAGAAGTTCCTGTGTATTCTGCCGTTTTACTTTTGAATTAATAAAAAAGAACAGGGATGAGTCTACTTTTTTTTTCTTCTTTAATAATTCGGCCATGGCTATAGTATCCTGCGTTACTTTTTTGTGTTCGCGTGATTTTAAAGTCATTCGTATGATAATTGCATCACCTGGAGCAGCTGATTCATTATAGGTAAGATTGATAGTACAATTTAAACCTTCAAATGAAGACTGAGTTGCAGCGGCAGCAGGAAAAAGAATAAAGCAGAAAGATGTGAAAAATGCAGTAAATATTTTTATGTTTTTTTTCATTTTGATTCTCCTGATTTTTTTATATCTGTAATGATCATCTGAGGAGTAACAGTACCGTTAAATGAATTCCGGTTTACTGTGTACAGCACATCAAGTTTGTCGCCTGTCTTAAAATCACGATTTAGTCTTTCTCCTTCTCCCCAGAACATTGCTGGAAATTTATACTTTCCGCAGTTGAATGTAATTTTGAGATGTCTGGGGTCGCTTTTTCCGACAAGTACAGCATCCTGTACAGGCAGATTTTTTGAGTAGAAGATAAGCTCGCGATTACCTTCCCCGAATGGTTCGAATTTATCAATGACGTTAATAAGATCCGGCGTTATGAAGGAGGAGGGAAGTTCTGCATCAATATCAATTGCATCTGGTTCATTTTCAAGATTTATTTTCGATGAAAACAATTTGAGTTTATCAACGAATTCATTGAGCTGTGCTTCGGGAAAACTAAAACCTGCTGCGTAGTTGTGTCCTCCGTGGTTGATGAAAAAGTCACCAAACTGATCCAGAAACATCGTGGCGTTGAATCCACGACAGCTGCGCATAGAACCGACAGCTATATTGTTTTCGGAAAGTGTTACAGCAATGGAAGGCACTTTAAAACGTCCAACGAGTTTTGCTGCAAGAATGCCTGTAACCCCTTTATTGATACGCTTATCGATAACAACACACATACGGTGTCCATACAATTCATAGCTTTCGTCGGCCTGCTTACTGATAAATATCGATGCATCCGTGACTAATTGCTTGCGCTGTTCATTCATTTCAATTATTTTCCGGGCAAGTCTGTCCCGTTCTTCCGGATTCTTTGAAAGAAGCAGTTCAAGTGCAACATTTGACTGTCCCATCCGTCCTGCGGCGTTAAGGGAAGGAATAACAGTCCATGACAGTTCCGAGGAACAAACCCGTTTTCCTGCTATACCAAGTCGGGCAAACAGTTCTGCAAGGCCGGGACGCAATTTTCCATTGTTTATGGAATTGATTCCGGCGCGTACCAGTATTCTGTTTTCATCTTTCAAAGGCATGATGTCTGCAAGCGCTGCAAGCATTACAAGCTGAAGATCATTCTGCTCGTCTGAAATATTCTTTGCAGTTGCTGTTTGTCTTTCTGCAAACGTCACAAAAAGATTATAAAAGCCTTCCATTTCTGTAGCAGGTTTACCACTATATTTTACGATGCGAGACATGTCCTTTATCCCTGGCAGACTTTCTGACTCAAGTTTCGGAATCAGTTTTGTAATCTGAGGGCGAAAATCCATCATATTAAATTCTACGCCATTCCCGAAAATTTCTGCAAGCTGCTTTTTAATAACAGGTTCATTCCAGACAAATATCTGCTGCCCGGTAAGGAAAGCCGGTAATTTAGTATGAGTGACGGAAATTGTCCCTGGTGAAACAAGCTCCGAAATACATTCTTTTTGAACCAGATTTCTAATTTTGAGACAGTCGATATGATAATCTCTGCCGTCGGAAGAAGAAACATTGAACAGAGTTATTTCCTGCTTGTACAGTTCCAAACTTGAAAACCGTAAGGCGGATACAAGTTTATAAGCGACAGCGGCACCTGAGATGTCGGGAAATGGATAACCTGATTCCGGCAGCTTAGGATCTATTATAGTATATGCAGCAGGAAGCGTATCCGGCGGATTATGATGATCGGTGACGATTACGTCTATGCCGAGTTCTTTAGCATGTGCGATTTCCTGGACGTTTGATATCCCGCAGTCGACCGTTATGATAAGTGACCCATACTGTTTTGCAAAGTCATCAATTGCAGAAGTCGAAAGTCCGTATGCATCGTTACCAAGAGGAAGCCTCCACTGAACATCATATCCCATATCATTGAGGTAACCGTAAAGAAGAGCAGTACTTGTTACTCCGTCAACATCGCTGTCGCCGAATACAAGTACTTTTTCATTTTCTTCTTTTGCACAGAGGATACGATCTACGGTGTCTTCCATATTATTGAAAAGAAAAGGATTATGAAGAAAACGGAGATCTGTTTCTTTAAAATAAAGAATATCTTTTCCTTCAGTAATTCCTCTGCGGACCATAATTGAAGCAGTGAGTGTATCGAAATTGTATGTATTGCAAAGTAATTTAACAATTTCGCGTGAAATATTTTTTTTGTTCCATTTTTTCAAAATATGCTGTTCTTCCTCGCAAAGTCGTTTTACAGATGTATTTCTTTGTAAATCAGCGGTTTACTCTCTGGTTTATTCTGTGAATAGGAGACCGCTTTTTCAAGCCATGCACATGCAGGAGTAAGACAGGCGTCGTCTTTGCCGTAAACTTCCATTATGGCGTCTCCTGCTTTTACGCGGCTGCCGGTTTTTGCATAAAGGATAAGACCTGCGTCGGGACAAACTGGATCTGTAGTCTTATTGCGTCCTACTCCAAGATCGATGCCTGCAACGCCTGTCAGATATGCGTCAAGGCTGAGATATCCGTCCTGTTTTGCATGGAGCGTAACATGGAACGGTGATCGTCTTTTTCCCTGTTCACTGAGAAGTTTGTCCGGATTACCACCCTGATCCTGTACATTTTGAAGGAATTTTGTAAGAGCCTTTCCGGACGTGACGGCTGCCCTGCACTTTGCCATGCCGTCTTCTTTTGTAGATACTGCGCCGCCCAGCATAAGCATTTCTGCACCGAGTGCATATGTTTCGTCCATAACGTCTTCCGGGCCGTGTCCCTGAAGGCATTCAAGCGTTTCTTCAATTTCAAGAAAGTTCCCGACTTTCCAGCCGAGAGGTGTATCCATGTTTGTAATAAGAGCAGAGGCTTTTTTCCCCATCGTAACAGCTGTTTTTACAAGAAAGGATGCAAGCATTTCCGCATCAGGAATGGATTTCATGAATGCACCAGAACCGTACTTAACATCAAATACAAAAGCATCTGCACCTTCTGCAACTTTTTTTGAGAGAATACTTGCTGTAATCAGCGGTACCGATTCAACAGTACCAGTTACATCCCGAAGTGCATAGAGTAAACGGTCTGCCGGAACGATTTCTTTTGACTGACCTGTCATAGCAAAACCCGTTTTTGCAATAAGAGATCGGAATGTATCCGGTGTAAGACCAACTTTATATCCCTCTATTGATTCAAGTTTGTCGAGTGTCCCGCCTGTGTGACCAAGTGCACGACCTGACATCATAGGTACCTGAATTCCACAACATGCGGCAATTGGTGCGAGCAGCAGCGAGATTTTGTCGCCGACTCCGCCTGTAGAATGCTTGTCGACAAACGGCCCCGTAAGTCCTTTTTTTTCGTAACCGGTTAGATGTATGACGTCGCCGGAGTGGAGCATTGCGTCGGTAAGCCATCCCGTTTCTTCAAATGTCATACCATTGAAATAAACGGCCATAAGCCATGATGACATCTGATAGTCTGGAATTTTACCTGCTGCATAATTGGTAACTAAAAATTTAATTTCTTCCTGTGTTAATACTGTATTTCCGGTAAGACTTTGTTTTCCGTCTGAAGAACGAATAAACGTTCCTCGTTTTTTCAAAATTATATCTGTTGGTCTCATAATATTCCTGTTCCTGTTTCAAGTGTTTTCAATTTTGTTCCTGATGCCTGTTCTACAAGGAAGAATACAAGCCGCTTAATTTCACTAAGCGAGTCGTCGCTGACCGGCAACGGTCTTACAGCTGCCGGTGACAGTTCTGATACAGCATATAAGTAGCGTGCAGCTTCAAGGCTTAGTATGAACGTATGAGCTTTTTTGTCCTGTTCTGCACAGAAACTGCATGTGAATCCATTTTCAACTGGATTATATAATACTCTATCTCCTGATGAATTTCCAGTAAAAAACTCTCTGCCGCACAAAATGCAGTGCGAAATTTCCGGTCTGATCCCGAGCAAGTCAAGATAACGCCACAAAAACCGTACCGTGCCTGTGGCGCACTGTCTGCCGGAGGCGAATTCAAGTCCATCAAAAAAACCGGATACCAGATACCAGCACTTTTCAGTGCTGCCGGCACATTTTGTTTTTATTATAAGTTCTGCTGCGAGAGAAGCCGCGTAGGTCTTGTAAAGATTTTCACGAAACGTTAGATGGTAATTTTGTACATCAAAATCAGTAACCTTCACATTTTTAGAGATATCGCTTCCTTCTTTACAGTAGAGATATGCTGTCCCACTGTTCCACAGAGAGACAAGTGACCGGAGTTTACTTTTGGGACCGCCGTATAATGTCGCATATACGAGGCCATTGTCTTTTGTCATAAATCCTACAGAACTGTTGTTTTCCCCCTGTGGTTTTATTGAAAAGATAATCCCCTGTGTGACATAGTTTCGCGGCATAATAGTATAATACTATTTTTTTTATGAGTTTTCCATAGCTATAGGTATTACCGGCACTTTGTAATTTTACGCGTTTTTATCATTGTAAACGTACACTTTACATAACTGCAGGATTCATCTATAATAACAGCAAAACATATTAGAGGTGTCTTTGATGATATTTCCCCTTGAAGAACTTGTAAAATATTCTGATAATATTTATGAAATTACGGTGGCAGCAAGCCGCCGTGCATATCAGATGGCAAAAATTGAAGATCCTGAAATTGAACAAAATGACGGAAAAGTCGTTTCCCTTGCTGCACGTCAGGTTTTTGACAAGAAGGTAACGTTCAAGATTGAGCAGCAGTAAAACTGAAAACGGAAAGATTCCAGTTCTGGTTCTTTTTGCACCAACTGCTACAGGAAAGACTGCTTTGCTGCGGACACTTTTTGCACAGAGCGGTCTTTCTTATTTTAACGGTGATGCAGAAATTATAAGTGCCGATTCGATGCAGGTATATCGTGGTATGGATATTGGAACAGCAAAACCTGATGATGCTCTGCTGTCTGATCTGCCGCATCATCTGATCAATATATATTCCCCTGATGAACAGTTTTCTGTTGCAGATTTTGTGAAACAGGCTGATGCCGCCTGTGCAGAAATATATTCACGTGGAAAAATTCCCGTTATTGCGGGTGGTACTGGTTTTTATATTCGTGCTTTTCTTCTTGGTTTGCCGGAGACGCCGGAAGCTGATGAAAATGTGCGCGCGGAAATACAACGTCGAATGGAAACAGAAGGCCCCTCTAAACTGTATGCCGAACTTCAATTAATTGATCCGGAAAGTGCCGCCGCCATCCATGTGCATGATAAATACCGTATTCAGCGCACACTTGAAATTTATGCGACGGCTGGGAAAACACGGAGTTCGTTCAGAAAAAAAAGTAATCTTCGTGAGCAGTATTTTTTTTGTACAATTGTTCTCCGTATGGAACGGGAGATGCTCTATCGACGTATAAATCAACGGGTGGACAATATGTTTGACGAAGGCTTGGAGCAGGAAGTCCGTCGTCTGATGGAAAACGGATATACAGCAGATTCTCCTGGCATGAAAGCGATAGGGTACCGCGAATGGTTTTTCTGCAATTCAGAGAAAGATTACATTGCAAAGAATGTGCGTATACAGATAAAGGCTGACAGCCGGGTATATGCAAAAAAACAGTATATTTATATGCACAATATTCCATCCTCTATAATAATTCCGTTCGATGGCTCGGAAGAAGCTGTGAGTCTTGTTTCTAAAGAAATTCGTAAGTTTTTTGATTCTGTAAAGTAATCACTACCTTGTGATTGAAATAAAATAGAGCACTAAGTGTTTTTTTCCTATGACCCTTGACGTAATACCATTTTTAAGAGATAATTACTAACACTAATCTAAGTGAAAGGAGTGCCATCGTGCCCTGTGGAAAGAAAAGAAAGCGCCAGAAGATGGCGACACATAAGCGAAAGAAGATGCTTAGAAGAAATCG
>JBAYAJ010000038.1:0-17299 GCA_041669845.1 Treponema sp. | reverse complement strand
TGCTTGGAGTTTCTGCAGAAACAGTCCGTCAGATGGAAATGCGAGCCATTCAGCGCATGAAAGTCTCTGTGACTGCTGCAGGGGATAGTGAAATTCTCCTTACAGCATAATTATACTGGTTTTCCCGGACATTGGAGAGTATGAAGGTTTTAAGGGAGAGGAAAAGAATGGAGACGGCTGCCGGTTATGGCAGCCGTTTTTTTTTATAGAAATACATGGTAGAATAAACGGAATGAATAAAAATAAAAAAAATAATTCCGTTATGCGGTCAGGAAGACGAAATTCTCCCGTAAAAAAAAGAACCCGCAGAAACAGAAGAGTGTTATCACTGTCGAAAACAGCACTGCTTTGTGCTGTGATTGTTGCAGCGTGTTTTACACTTCTTTTTATAAACTCTGAACATGACCACAATAATATCCGGGAACCGAAGATTTCCCTTGCGGAGACAGCTCCGGTAACGGAGGAGAGCCCGTCATCCGTGGAGTCAGAAAATAAAAAGGATGTAATAACGTCACCGGTGCAAAAATCATCAGAATCTTTTCCGCTGAATGACGATAAATTGCAGTCTGATCAGAGCCATACTATACAGCGGCTGTCAGAGCGTGCCCCCGATGTGCAGGAGTATTCTAAGATTCCTGAATCGAAAGATTTAAAATCTGCAGCAGCCGTACGGGGGAAAAAAATGCCGGCATTGACGGAATCTTCTATGAAACAGGAGGAACAGCACAAAACCGGTTCATTTCAATTACCTGCGGTTCCTCCTGCGGTACATAATGCAAAACTTGTGTTTGTGTTTGATGACGCAGGCCAGAACGTGTCACAGCTTGAAAAATATATAACGCTGCCATTTCCCGTTACGGTCGCTGTTCTGCCGCAACTTACCTATTCAAAGGCATGTGCCGATCGAATACGGAATTCCGGTAATGAAGTAATGCTTCATCAGCCGATGCAGGCTGTAAACAGAAATGTCAATCCGGGGCCCGGAGCAATTACGCCTGATATGCAGACAGAACAGATTGCTGCACTTATCAGACAGAATATATCCGAAATAGGACCTGTTGCCGGTATAAACAATCACGAAGGTTCTCTTATCAGTGAGAATGAGGTGAAAATCGGCACAGTTATGCAGACTGCAAAAGACTGCGGCATATTTTTTCTTGATTCGCGTACAACAAGTCAGACTCGTGTTCCGCAGGCATCTATGGAGCTTGACATTCCGTATTATGAACGCAACGTCTTTCTTGACAACAGCAGAGACCGTAAGGAGATTGTCGGTGAAATTATGCGTGGTTTAAATATCGCGAATACGAAAGGTGCCGTTATCATGATAGGACACGTATGGTCGGCCGATATTCTTCCTGCGGTTCTTATCGAAATATATCCGGTTCTGAGAAATAAAGGGTATGTTTTTACGACGGTAAGTAAATCAGGTGCGGTGATAAAACCGTAAAGTCCAGTATACTGTTACAAAACAGGTAATTTTACTATACTATTTTTACTTTTGGAGCTTATATGAAAGTGTTGGGAATAGAATCATCCTGTGATGAGACTGCTGCCGCCGTTGTTGAAGACGGACATACGATAATCAGCAGTGTGGTAGCTACGCAGATACCATTTCATCAGATATATAAAGGCGTCGTACCTGAGATTGCCAGCCGCAAGCATGCCGAATGGATTCTGCCTGTTGTAAAGCAGGCGCTCAAAGAGGCAGGCCTTTCGCTTGACGAAATAGATGCCGTAGCGGCTACAAACCGTCCAGGTCTTATGGGATCTCTGCTTGTTGGTTTGACATACGGCAAGACTCTTGCATGGGCGACAGGTAAACCGTTTATTGCCGTAAATCATATGCTTGGTCATTTGTATGCTGCACATCTCGTGAATGATATACAGTACCCTTACCTCGGTCTGCTTGTTTCCGGCGGCCACAGCATTATCTGCCGGGTACAGGGATTCGACGATATTGAAGTTCTGGGAACGACTGTAGACGATTCTGTCGGAGAAGCGTTCGACAAAGTAGCTAAATTTTATAACCTTGGATATCCCGGGGGAGTCATTATTGACAGAATGGCAAAGAATGGCGATGCCAAAGCTTTTTCTTTTCCGGTGCCAAAACTTGACGATGCAGAACACCGGTATGATATGTCATTCAGCGGCCTGAAAACGGCTGTCATTCATCAGCGGAACCAGTTCCTGAATAAGGGGTACGAACCCACGAACGAAAATATGTGTGCATCGTTTCAGGAAACTGCGTGCCGTACGCTTACGTCTCGTCTTTTCCGTGCTGTAGAAGATACCGGTCTTACAACTGTTGTCGCCGGCGGCGGAGTGGCAGCGAATTCACGTCTTCGTGCGCTTCTTGCGGAACGTTCTGATCTTAACTGCATCTTTCCGCCGCTTAAGTTATGCGGTGACAACGGAGCAATGATTGCAGGGGTTGCATATCATTTTCTGAAGCGTGGTGACAGGAGCGGACTTGATACGACTGCCTGTGCGCGTATTCCGCAGTTCAAGCGCGGACTGAAAAGCTAGTACATGGTTTTTCAGGTATTGACAATTTTATCGTTTCTTGTTATAGTAACAACATATGAAACATGAATACTGCGTTGCAGAAAAGTTTGATACCTCAAATCTCGTCGAAATCCGCGGAATGACGGCGGCTTACTCCTACTATTGGTATTATTCTCTTTTCAGCTGCAGGGGTATAACCAGTCGGTGACCGGTTATTTGTGTTTTACTAGTACTTAATATAGTAAATCATAGGGAACTCTGCGGAGTTCCCTTTTTTTTTATCCGGAGGACAAGATGATAGTAATTCTGAAAAAAGAAGCGACGGATGCGCAGATGCAGGACTTCGTCAGGCAGTGGAAAGAAAAAGGATATGGTGTGCATATTTCACGCGGCGAAGAAATGACGGTACTTGGGCTGCTCGGAGATACAACAAAACTGGATACGGAGACTGTTGCGGCGAATCCGATTGTTGAATCAGTAAAGCGTGTAACGGCACCGTATAAAATGGCTGGAAGGGCGTTTCATCCGGACGATTCTGTCATCATGGTAGGTGAGGGAAATAACGCTGTCTCATTCGGTGACGGTATTGTGCCGGTTATTGCCGGGCCTTGTTCCGTAGAAACGGAAGAACAGGTTGTAGAAATTGCAAGGGCTGTGAAAAAATCGGGCGCCAGGCTGCTGAGAGGAGGTGCATTCAAGCCCCGTACGTCTCCGTATTCATTTCAGGGACTTGGAGAAAAGGGGCTTGAGTTTCTGAAGACGGCAAAGAAAGAAACGGGACTTCCGATAGTTACCGAGCTTATGGATCTGCGGCAGCTGAAATACTTTGACGACGTTGACCTTATACAGATAGGAGCCCGCAATATGCAGAATTTTGATCTGCTGAAAGAAATGGGTAAAGTAAAAAAGCCCATTCTCCTGAAACGGGGCATGGCTGCTACTGTAAAAGAATTTCTTATGTCAGCAGAGTATATTATGGCCAGTGGTAATGAAAATGTAATCCTCTGTGAACGCGGTATCAGGACGTTCGATACGTATACGCGTAACTGTCTTGATGTGAGTATTGTCCCGTATCTTAAAAAAGTAAGCCATCTTCCGATTATTATTGATCCGAGCCATGCATGCGGGCTGCGCTGGATGGTACCGACGCTTGCAAAGTCTGCTGTTGCAGCCGGCTGCGACGGTCTTATTATTGAAGTTCATAACAACCCGGAAAAAGCGCTGTGCGACGGCGAACAGAGCCTGCACCCGGCCGAGTTTGACGAGCTCATGAAGGTACTGCCTAAAATCGTGGCAATAGACAATAGGAAAATGTAAGTTATGGAGGAAGTTTTAAACAAAAGACTGATTAAGTCTTTGGGAGAGGATTATGACTGAGTTAAAACAACTGACATACGGAATCGTCGGTCTTGGTATTATGGGAGGTTCCATAGCCAAGTCTGTCCGCGCAAATGTACTTGATATTCCGGGAGCATCGGGAAAAATATTTGCCTGCGATATAAACATGCAGACGCTGAATATGGCTGAAAACGGAGGTGTCATAGACAGATTATTTTTACCGCGCGATGCAGATAAAATGCTTTTATGCTGTGATATTGTGTATGTATGCCTTTATCCACATGCGACGCTCGACTTCATGAAAGAACACAGAAACTTCTTTAAAAGTGGTTCCGTCGTTACCGATATAAGCGGAGTTAAGACACTGCTCGTCGAAAATGTAAAAAATTCTCTTCGTGATGATGTTGATTTTGTTATTGGCCATCCGATGGCGGGCGGCGCTAAGGAAGGATATGTGAATTCTGATAGTACGTACTTCGAGGGACGCAATTACATACTTATGCCGCAGACATGGAATAAAAAAGAAAGCCTGGTACTGATTAAAGATCTTATCACTGCAATGGGATTTTCACATATTGTTGAGACTGATTACCATAGTCACGACCATAAAATAGCATTTACAAGTCAGCTTTGTCATGTCATTGCAGCAGCCCTTGTAGAAAGTGCGGAGGACGAGAATATCACCGAATTCGGCGGAGGCAGTTTTGAAGATTTGACGAGAATAGCCATGATAAATGCTCCATTGTGGACTGAACTGTTTCTTTCAAATAAAGCAGAACTTCTTGGTCATATTATGAATTTTGAAAGACAGCTCGATATTATAAAGAAATATATAGAAAGCAATGATGCCGAAGTTCTGGAAAAATATCTCACTGACGTCCGCAGACGTCGTATGAGTATGGGGACATTTGTTACCAGAGAAACAGGTTGCTGTTGAGCACGTAAACAAATTTAATAAACGTATCTTTTACATTTTCCTGTATCTTGACGTATGTCATACCGTTCATTAAAATCGACCGTATGACAGAACTTGAGATGCTGGACGGAGCTATCCGCCGTGTTCCTGACTTTCCTAAGCCGGGTATTCTTTTTTACGATATTACGGGTGTTTTCGTAAAACCGGAAGCATTTAAATACTGCATCGACCGCATGGTTGCACTCTATAAAAATACGGGTATTGATGCCGTTGCCGGTGTTGAATCCCGCGGGTTTCTGTTTGCAGCTCCGTTTGCAGAACGTCTTGGTATTCCTCTTGTGCTCGTCCGTAAGAAGGGTAAGCTGCCCGGTGCAACGTACCGGTGTGCATATTCTCTTGAGTATGGTACTGCAGAAATAGAAGCTCACAAGTCTGACATTGAAAAAGGAAAGAAGTATCTCCTTGTCGACGACCTTATCGCAACGGGTGGAACGCTTGCTGCTGCACGTAATCTTATTGAACAGGGAGGGGCCGAGGTTACCGATTTTTTCGGCATTATCGGCCTTCCGACTCTTAACTATGAAAGAGTTCTTGCTCCGTCTCATGTAACAACACTTATCAATTACGGTGGCAAATAATCAACAGTAATACGTGTGTTATTGAAAAAACAGTAATGACTCGATAGAATAGAAATATTATATACGAGGCTTTTATGTATACGTTACCTGCACACTATAAACCGATTCTTGGAAAAAAAGAAACCGAACATGCAATCGTCCTTATTAAGGATTTTTTTCAGCTTGCACTTTCGACCGAGCTTAATCTTACCAGGGTGACGGCTCCTCTTTTTGTACGATCCGGTACAGGAATAAACGATGATTTGAACGGTGTTGAGCGTCCTGTATCATTTCAGGTAAAGAATATGAATGAAATGCGTATGGAAATTGTGCAGTCTCTTGCGAAATGGAAACGGATAAAAGTAACCGAACTTGGAATGACACCCGGATTCGGAATCTATACTGATATGAATGCCATCCGCCCTGACGAAGAAATTGATGCACTTCATTCCCTGTATGTCGACCAGTGGGACTGGGAAATGGCGATAGACCCAAAAGACCGTACTGTTTTTTATCTTCACGAGATAGTAAAGAAAATTTATCGCTGCCTGAAACGGACGGAGTTTTATATTTATGACCGCTATTCAATGATAAAACCTGAACTGCCTCAAGATATAACGCTGCTGTATGCGGATGACCTGCAGCGGGAATTCCCTGAGCTTTCTCCGAAGGAACGTGAAAATGCAGCTGCCAAAAAATATGGAGCTGTGTTTATTACAGGTATAGGCGGGAGACTGCCGGATGATACAATTCATGATGGACGTGCTCCTGACTATGACGACTGGATTACAGAGACCGGTGACGGACACAGGGGCCTTAATGGTGATATTATTGTATGGAATACCGTTTTAAAAACTGCATTTGAACTTTCATCAATGGGAATTCGTGTTACTCCCGATTCACTCAAGGCGCAGTTGAAAGAACGCGGCTGTACGAACCGTGAAAAACTTGATTTTCACAAAAAACTGCTTGCAGGTGAGCTTACCCAGACACTTGGCGGTGGAATCGGGCAGTCACGCCTGTGTATGTTTTTACTTCGTAAAGCGCATATCGGCGAAACGCAGGTAAGCATCTGGCCTGATACTATTATGCAGGAATGCTCGAAAGCAGGAGTAGAACTTTTGTGAGTAAAACCGAATACGAATTCAGTGCAGATGAAATAGAATCAAAACTTTCTGAATTCGCTTCCATGGGAATAACCGAATTATCGGTTCATGACGGGCTTTTGGCTGATGACCGTGGAAAAATTCTGCGGTTGATGAGATCAATACAAAAGAATTGTCCTGATCTGCTGTTTACAATACGTGTAGAAGCTTCTGTTTTTGACCGGGATGTATGCAGGCAGGCATCTGAGATGAACTGTACAATAGATATGCCGTTTCATCCTGTCTCGAGTGACGGTAAGACCTGCATGCTGGACAAAAAGATGTATGCAGGACGTGCCGGAATGATGAACGATGCAGGGCTTGTGTTCGGTTTTATTATGGATTATGCCTCTGTCCCGGGAGATTCGTTTAAACTGTTCCGGGATCGTCTTGATTTTGCATTGTCCCTGTATCCGAATCATATTGATTTTCCTGAAACTGAAAATGTAGAAAAGATGAGAAGTTCTACGGATGTTTCTGTCCAGGGAGTAAAACCGACTGCTTTGTTTGCAGCGCAGGACATTCGGTATGCGAGGGATATTTCATTTGCATGCCGGACGTTTTATTCTGCAGGGCGGGCTGTTCCGTGGTTTTTGTCTGTACTTCGGCCGCTTAAAATTCCTGCTTCAAATTTTTTTTCCGATTTTGCTGAATGGCAGCGTGGTTCAAGCTGCCATTACCGTTCCGGATTTGTACCAGAACAGGTAAACCACAGAGAAATAGAAAAGATGCAGCTTCTTTTTCTTGGGGCAAAGTATGATGAAAAAGGAAAACGTGAACTTATGCCGGTTGTGCAGGATATTGTCAGGCTTAATGGTGCTTTTTCGCGTCTTACCGGCGAAAATGAAGAAGCTGTTGTTACAACATCATACAATCCGGATGATCTGCTTGGTCCTGAATCGTCCGATATAATATCCTTTACCGAAAACGTCTGTATGGAAGAGTGTAAAGTGAGAATCTTTTATACTCCAGATGGTCCCGATTATAAAATTATTTAAGTCTGCTTTTTTTATGCACTGATTGGTCAATAAAAATAAACGCACTTGCTTTTTTTGTGTGTTTGTTGTAAATTAGCAGTATTAAGTAATTGTTTAATTAAATAGTTACTTAATTGTAGGTATAAAAAAGCAGAGGTTAAAGCAATATGTCATTTACACATAATGTAGCCCGTTTTATTACGGGAAAAACGGCAGACGGGGTTATAAAAAATCTTCAGAAAGATAAAACGTCGGAACTTCTGAAATTGATTAATACGACACAGAAAATTGCCGGTAAAATGTTCCAGCCTAAGACATATGATGCCGGGCGGGCTGTTATAAATGATCCTGATAACAAATGGCATCAGTTTTTATACCATTTTCTTGATGAAGCAGATCCGAATGTAATTAAGACTGCATTTATGGATCTTGCTTTTGAATCCGCATGGTATGGGACAAAACAGATACGTAAAAACCGCGAAAAGTATCACTGCAATATTCCGTGGACAATACTTGTTGATCCGACGAGTGCCTGTAACTGCCATTGTACCGGGTGCTGGGCTGCAGAATACGGTCATCAGCTTAACCTTACGTACGAGCAGCTTGACAGCATTGTTTCGCAGGGGAAGTCGCTCGGTGTTTATTTTTACATGTTTACCGGCGGAGAACCACTCTGCCGCAAAGCCGACATTCTGAAACTTGCCGCAAGGCATCATGATTGTGAGTTTAATATTTTTTCGAACGGCACATTGATTGACGAGCAGTTTTGTGAAGATGTACAGAAGCTTGGTAATATTGTGTTTTCGATAAGTCTTGAGGGGTTTCAGGAAATAAATGACAGCCGCAGAGGTGAAGGAGATTACAATAAAGTTATGGCAGCGTTTCAGCGGATGAAAAAACATGGCCTGCTTTATGGAACATCGATCTGCTACACGAGCAGAAATTGTGAGACGGTCACATCAGATGAATTTCTTGACCTGCTTATTGAAAACGGTTGTCGTTACAGCTGGTATTTTAATTATATGCCTGTAGGTGCTGGTGCTGATGTTCAACTTATTCCTGACATTAAACAGCGCGAATATATGATAAAACGAATTCGTGAAATCCGCAGTCCAAAATCGAAGAAACAGATTTTTGTAATGGACTTTCAGAATGACGGCGAATTTGTTGGTGGCTGTATTGCCGGTGGCCGCAACTATTGCCATATCAATGCAAACGGCGATGTTGAACCATGCGTATTTATTCATTATTCCGGGGCTAATATAAAGGAAAAAACATTACTTGAATGTCTTCAGCAGCCGCTGTTTATGGCATATCATGAAGGTCAACCATTCAACAAAAATCATCTGCGCCCGTGTCCGATGCTTGAAAATCCGGAACTGCTTCAGGCAATGGTAAAGAAAACAGGTGCAAAATCAACTGATCTGCAGGCTCCTGAAAGTGCAGAATGTTTATGCGGAAAGTGCCGGGATTATGCAGATGAATGGGCTCCTGAAGCGCAGCGTATCTGGGATGCAGAACCGAAACATCATGCACAGTACTATGAAAATTATAAAAATGTTAACCATAAACTGGGTAAAAACGAAGATTTCAAAAAAGCTGGAGTGGAAGTATAATCGATGTCAATTAATGTTGATTTGAATGAATTTCATGCTCCTGAATATTCGGAAGCGAAAAAATGGGAATGTCTGGCATCGGTATTTAAAACGCTTAGTGATGCGACGCGGCTTAAGATTGTACATGAACTTATTGTGAAGGAACAACGGGTGTGTGATATAGCGCGCGATCTTGATATGTCGCTGCCTGCAATATCCTATCATTTAAAATTACTCAGAAATGCAAGTCTTATAAAAAGCCGGCGGGACGGAAAGAATATTTTTTATTCAATAGACGGACAGCTGCTGTGTGATTTGTTCCGTGTCGGTTCTATAAGCAGACATATGGCGGAGAGTAATGCTTGAACATGTGATGATTCCGGTTGTACAATACAGCCGGCTTTTTTATGATACAGATTTTTTCTTTTAAATCAAAAAAAACATGCCGTCTCGATATACTGCTTCGTGAAGGACTGCCTCTTTTTATACAGAAATTTAGTTCTGGGAATATAAGTAATTCTAAAATACGCCGCCTTATTACAGCCGGAGCTGTACAGGTTAATGGTCGGCAATGTCGTATTCCTGCCGAACTTTTGTATCCCGGAAGTTTTGTGAGAGCCTCAATAGACGACAAAAAATTTTTTTATGAAAAACAACCCGATGATGTAAAATTTGAAGTTACAAAAGATTCTGTCTTGTATGAAGACGATGTAGTAATAGTGGTGAATAAGCCTGCGCGTTTTCCCACAGAGGCAACGATTGCGGAGCATCGTGACAACATGCATGATGCTGTCGTGCGCTGGCTGTGGTCCGAAAAACCTGAACTCAGAAATCCGCCGTATGCAGGGATTATGCACCGTCTTGACCGCGGGACAAGTGGTGTATTGCTTTTTACGAAGAAGCGGACTGTAAACGGTCCTGTACATGACATGTTTGAGCAGCATACAGCACGAAAAGTGTACCGTGCTGTTGTCTGTAGTGGAAATATTTCTGAGAAAGAATTTTTTGTTGATGATTTTCTTGGAAGAATAACGGTGAAAAGCAGTGCAGGAAAGTGGGGTATTGTGCCGGAAAACAGAGGGGGACTTCATGCTCACACTGATTTTACGCTGCTTGGCGAAGGAATGTTTGATGGTATCCGGGTTCAGTATATAGAGGCACGGCCGCTCACTGGCCGGACACATCAGATTCGTGTGCATCTGTCGTCGCTTGGGATGCCGATTATGGGCGACGAACTGTACGGAGGTCCTTCAGCGGAACGCATTTTTTTACATGCCCAGTCGCTTGTTTTTCCTCATCCGGTGACAGGTTTGACAGTGAACGTAACAGCTCCTCTTCCTTCCGGGTTCAGCAGTACAGATGTCTGGTAGACGATCCCTGCCTGATTTTACAGTGGAGTACAGGTGTAGTTCAGATTTTGTTTTATAGATATAATCAATTCTGGCGGGTTGTATGAACGATAGCATACATAATTATAAGATAAAAGCGAATAAAAGAAACTCCGGCAGGGACAGGCGTAATTCGTTTGCGTACCGCATATTTGGGGATTCAAGTTCTGTTTTTGTAGGACTTATTATTATATCACTTGCAGTCGGATTCGGGATACCTCTGCTTGTCTATGTACTTGTTTTCCGCGGGGGTTTTTCTCACAATAATGCTGACTGGGGTAATTTCGGTTTGTACCTTGCCGGAATTGCCGGACCTTTTTTCTCCTTTGCCAGTTTTGTGGGGCTTATTCTTACACTCAATAATTCAATAAAAGAAAAAGAAGGCGATGACGCGCAGGTGTTGTTTTTCCGGTATATTGACGCGGTTCTGAAACAGAACATGCAGAATACCCGTGATACGGCAGCATTGAAAAAACTGTACGACAGACTGTGTATGACCGTAAAGAATGGTGATGTTTCGGACAATCCGCTGCCGTCTGCTAAAGAAATTCAGGAAAAACAGAACCGTAACGTAAAATTTTTTCTGCTTATATATGCTATTATAGATTATATCAGATCAACACCGAAACTTGATAATATGACATATATCACGATTCTTTTTTCGTATCTTACGTATGATGAAAAGTATGTTTTTGCCGTAGACATGAGGAACGGACGTCCCGGACAGAATATTCCACCGAAGATGCAGCAGGCCATAGTGAGTACTTTCATGGACTGGAACGACTTCTGCCGCCGGATGGAAATACTTAACAGACATATTTAAAATATACGTTTTTTGCTTGCAATTTTTTTTAATTATGCATATATTAGTTGTGTTGATGCGATGCGCTGCTTTATGTAGCCCGACGGATCACAAGTCCGTTTCCGCAATAAAACATGCCACCACTAGATATCTATAGATATGTGGAGGTAGAGATTATGGCAAAAGGAAACAAAAAACCGGCTGCAGGAACAAAACCTGCTGACAACTCTGGTGCTAAAAAATAACACCGGCCGGTCAGGGAATTAGAAATCAACAAAAGCAGGAAGCGTAAGTTTCCTGCTTTTTTTGTCCTTTTTCTTGACGTTGTCCTCTTTATGTTAGTATCTTCATAGTAAACAATTTTACAGGTGATAAATAAATGAGCGATTCTGAAAAAGATCAGACAGAAAAGCAGGAACAGAAAACGGATAATGCATCCGTTGAAGATTCGAAAACTGCTTGTACTAATACGTCTGTCGGAAAAGATGAACAGCCGGTAGAGAAAACTGAGGCTGAAAAACAGGCAGACAAAATTGCGGAGCTTACACAGAAGATTGACGACCTCACAACTGAGAACGCTGGTCTGAAGGATCAGCTGCTTCGCCGTGCTGCGGATTTTGATAACTACCGTAAACGTATGTTGAAAGAAAAGCAGGATACGTACGATTATGCAAACGAAAGTCTGCTTCAGGATTTACTTGACAGCCTTGATAATTTTGATCGTACGGTTGATGCCGCTTCCAATGCAAAAGATGTAAAATCTATCGCAGTCGGGGTGAAGATGATCAGCAGCAGTCTTGTTAAACTGCTTGAAGATAAATACAACCTGTCAAGTTACGGAAAGACCGGTGATAAGTTCAATCCTGATGAACATCAGGCTATAGGAAGTGTACAGGAACCTGTTGCCGAACCGGTTTTGAAGGAAGTATATTTGAAGGGATACAAGCTGAAGGATAAAGTTATCCGGCATGCGAAAGTAATGGTGTCTATGCCTGATGGTTCAGTCAAGGCAGCAGATAAAGAAGAGAATCCGGATGTAGAACCGGAGAAAAAACAGTGATTTAGAGAAACCTGAGCAGTTTCTTAATATATAGTACATAGCGAGGAGATATACATTATGGGAAAGATCATTGGCATTGACCTTGGAACAACAAACTCTTGCGTCGCCGTTATGGAAAACGGAGAACCGGTAGTTATTCAGAACTCTGAAGGCGGACGTACAACTCCTTCAATAGTCGGATTTACGACAAAAGGAGACCGGATTGTCGGACTTCCTGCAAAAAACCAGATGGTAACGAATCCTAGAAACACAGTTTATTCTATTAAACGTCTTATCGGACACCGTTACAATGAACTTCAGGGAGAAGCAACACGACTTCCGTATAAAGTACTTGATCACGGAGAGGATGTTCGTGTTGAAATTGATCAGAATAATGAAAAGAAACAGTACAGCCCGCAGGAAATCAGCGCGTTTATTCTTCAGAAAATGAAGAAGACGGCAGAAGACTACCTTGGACAGCCTGTAACAGAAGCTGTTATTACAGTTCCTGCTTATTTTAACGATGCACAGCGTCAGGCAACTAAGGATGCAGGTAAAATTGCAGGACTTGACGTAAAACGTATCATCAATGAACCTACCGCGGCTTCTCTTGCTTTCGGTTTTAATAAAGATCAGAAGCAGGAAAAAACAATTGCCGTTTATGATCTTGGTGGCGGCACGTTTGATATTTCTATTCTTGAACTCGGTGACGGCGTCTTTGAAGTAAAATCAACGAACGGTAATACACAGCTCGGTGGTGATGACTGGGACCGCCGCGTGATTAACTGGCTTGTTGACGAATTCAGGAAGGATAACGGTGGTATTGATCTTTCAAAAGATCCGATGGCCATGCAGCGCCTTCGTGAGGCTGCTGAAAATGCAAAAATCCAACTGTCTGCACAGACAACGGCTGATATTAACCTGCCGTTTATAACTGCTGATTCCACTGGTCCGAAACACCTTCAGAAGACTCTTTCACGCGCTCAGTTTGAAGCAATGACGGCTGATCTGTTTGAAGCAACAAAAGACCCGTGCAAAAAAGCTATGGCAGATGCCGGTATTGCGGCTGATAAAATTGACGAAATCCTGCTTGTCGGCGGTTCCAGCCGTATGCCGAAAGTTCAGCAGATCGTTAAGGAAATATTCGGTAAAGAGGGCAATCGTTCGGTCAATCCGGATGAAGCTGTTGCTGTCGGTGCTGCCATCCAGGGAGGTGTTCTCGGGGGAGACGTAAAAGATGTACTTCTTCTTGATGTTACACCTCTGTCTCTTGGTATTGAAACGATGGGCGGCGTGTTTACACGGCTTATTCCGCGCAATACAACTATTCCTACAAAGAAAAGTCAGATTTTCTCTACTGCGGCCGACGGACAGACTGCTGTTTCGATTCACGTTCTTCAGGGTGAGCGCGAAATGGCGGATCAGAACCGCACACTTGGACGTTTTGATCTTGTAGGTATTCCTTCGGCTCCCCGTGGTGTTCCTCAGATTGAAGTTACGTTCGATATTGATGCGAACGGTATTGTGCATGTCTCTGCCAAGGATCTTGGTACCGGCAAAGAGCAGCATATCCAGATTACTTCTTCAAGCGGGCTGAGCGAGGATGAAATCCAGCGTATGGTTAAGGATGCTGAGGCGAATGCTGCTGCAGATAAGACTAAACGCGAGAGCATTGACGCGCGCAATGAAGCTGACAGTCTTATTTATGCGACGGAAAAAACACTGAAAGATCTTGGTGATAAAGTAAACGCTGCAGACAAACAGGCCATTACAGATGCTGTAGCTGCTCTCAAGAAATCTATGGAAAGTGACAACGTCGAAGAAATTAAGGCTAAGACGGAAGCCCTGAAACAGGCTTCTTATAAGATTGCAGAGGAAGTATACAAACAGCAGTCAGCACAGGGAAATGCATCTGCCGGTCCGCAGAACGGATCGTCTGGTGGCAATTCAAAAAATACCTCTGAAAATAAAAGCGGCTTTGATAAAGGTAAAGCTGATGATGCTGAATACGAAGTGCATGACGATGATAAAAAATAATATCCGCGTGTAACGGGTATGAAAATCCCCCGTCCATTGCGGCGGGGGTATTTTTTATGCTATACTTTTTCATATTTTAGTAGAAATGGATAAAGGTTAGAAAACTATGGCGGAAAAACGTGATTATTATGAAGTACTCGGTGTAGAAAAAAGTGCGTCTATTGATGAGATAAAAAAAGCGTACCGCAAACTTGCAATTAAATATCATCCTGACCGGAATCCTGGCGACAAGACAGCAGAGGAGAAATTCAGGGAAGCGACCGAAGCATATGAAGTACTTTCCGATGCAAAAAAACGTCCACTTTACGATCAGTACGGTTTTGCAGGTGTCGATGGTACGGATGCCGGTCCAGGTGGTGCGCAGTATTCTCATGCATTCCACGATTTCAGTGATTTGTTCGGTGGAATGGGTGGCGGCTTTGGTGATATATTCGACAATTTGTTCGGAGGGGGGGGAAGCAGTTTTGAAGGAGGCTCTTCTTCCCGGAATGCTGGAGGAGCATCAGAAGGTGCAAGTCTTCGTTATGACCTTGACATATCTTTCCATGATGCTGTATTCGGTACAAAGGCTGAAATACGCTTCAAGCATAATGAAGTTTGTGATTCCTGTCATGGAACAGGTGGGGCCTCCGGTTCAAGCCGTAAGACATGTCCAACTTGTCAGGGAACGGGGCAGATCCGCCGCAGTGCAGGTTTTTTTGCTGTACAGCAGACGTGCCCGACTTGTCATGGTACAGGTACGGTTATAGATAAACCATGTGCATCATGTCGCGGAACTGGTGTTCTGGAAAAAAGCAAGATGATGACGCTTTCGATTCCAGCAGGTGTTGATAACGGTAAGCGTATTGCGATTCCTCATCAGGGCGATGCCGGTACGAATGGTGGTCCTGCCGGTGATCTTATTGTTGTTATTCATGTTGAAGAAGACCATTTCTTTGAGCGTGAGAGTCAGGATTTATACTGTGCGGTACCTGTAACGATGGCGCAGGCTGCACTTGGCTGTGATATAACCGTTCCGTCTCTTGACGGTAAACAGATCAGTCTTAAAATTCCTGCAGGAACATCAAACGGTAAGCTGCTGCGTATAAAGAACGAAGGGGTGCCGTTTACCGGTTCATCTCGTCGCGGTGATCTGTATGTAAAGATTGTCGTGCAGATACCGACGAGGCTCAACTCGCAGCAGAGGGAACTTCTGGAACAATATCTCCGGCTTGAAAATGCAACAACAACCCCTCAGCTTATTCCGTTGTCTTCTTTAAATCGATAGAATGTCTGATAGACATAATTTTTTTCCAAAATCTGCCGATAGTATGATATACTAGAATAGCTTTATTCTCTAAATACTTGAGGTAAATATGTATAAGATACGCAAGAAAGTAATAATTATATCTGTATATGCAGTTGTCCTTGTTCTTTTTGCTGCCGTGTCGATGATTCTTGTTCCGGATTCGTTGACGGACAGGGCTTTTTCTATCCTTGCAGGTGTACCGGCTGTCGTATTAATAATACTGCTTATAGACGGAGATGTAGTACGCAAGTCATTGCGGGATCATCTGCGCAGACAAGTATTTGACAAAAGCGAAACTCATTATCTCGTTGATTTTATTAATAAGCTCCGTTTTTGTTACTCTCTTGATGATTTCTACAAAGCTATAGCCGACAGTCTGGAGAGTATAGCCGACTGTTCGATTCTCTTTGTTGACTGTGAGAAAAATTATATTTTATATAACAGTCCGAACCGGATTTCTTCATCAGTAAAAGTACGTGATAAACTTGCTTTGAATTTTCCGGTGACATGGGATAATGGTACATATTTTATAGATGATTCACTCGGTGTTGTGTCTTCGTATAAAGATGCACGTGGATTTTTTATTTCCTCGGATAAACAGCATTTTTATGTTTTCTGCCGTTATACAAAACTTTTTGACCTTGACATCTACGATCAGCTGTTTGAAGAATTTACACGATTCCAGTCGCGTGCAAAAACGATTGCCAATCTTTCTGAGATTTCCGGTCTTACAAAAGAGTGGCAGCAGCTTGCTGATACGCAGCGTTCCTTTCTGCCGCAGACGATGCCGAATATTGCAGGTCTTAAGCTTGCGGCGTATTTTCGTCCGCTTGTTAACGTTTCGGGAGATTATTATTCGGTTCTCCCTGTTGATAAACATAAAACATTACTTATGCTTGGGGATGTTTCCGGTAAAGGTCTTCCGGCCGCGCTTATTATGGGTCTGGTGATGAATACTGTAAAAATCATCGAGAATAAAGAAGATCTTGTCAGTGTTATTCACGAAGTAGATAAAGCCATAAAGGGCATGAGGCTGCAGGATAAATATACGGTTCTTTTTCTTGGTATTGTTGACACGCAGAAGATGTCGATACGTTACATAAACGCTTCTATGTCTGATCCTATTGTTTTATCACGTTCTCCTGACGGTTATCGTATTAAACCTCTTTCTTCCAATGCAAGTCTGGTCGGTATTATTGATATGGGTGATATTCATGTTGCTGAGCAGCGGTTGTTCCGGGGAGATACAATCCTTATGGCAACAGATGGTGTATCTGAGGTTATGGACGATAACGGTGTAGAACTTGGGGATACAGAGATATTCAGACAGACGCTGCAGACAGGTGCAGCAAAACAGCCACAGCAGTTTGTAGACGATATTGTAAATCTTGTTATGGAATATAATGGTGATAAAAAACTGCATGATGACGTGACAATGATGGTCGCGAAGGTAGGTTACTAGAATGGCATACATAATACTCAACTTTGCACTTGCAGCTTTTCTTGTCTGGCTGACCGTATATATCGACAGAGCATCAAAGATTCGAATCGATTATAATGATCCTTTGGTAATAAATGTTCTTATAGCGGCTATTATTTCTGTTGTCTATTCAATTCTTATATGTAACTTTCTTCCCTCCGCTTTTTTC
>JBAYAJ010000037.1:0-17464 GCA_041669845.1 Treponema sp. | reverse complement strand
CGGATCCCCGCTTGCATTCGTCACCTGATACAGGTTGTCTCCGTCTGCCTTAAGGCCGACTTCGTTCGGAAAGCGGTACAGTTCAATCTGCCCGACCTGGACAGGTTCCGTTCCACCGTTTACTTTTACGCCGACACGTCCGTCCTGACTGACGGTAAGTGTCTGAACATCGTATCCTTCAGGAAGAATAATTTCCGGCATGACGCGGAGACCGTTGGACGTAACAAGCTGGCCGCTTGAATCAACTTTAAACGAGCCGTCACGTGAATACGCATAGCTGCCGTCGTATTTCTGCACACGGAAAAATCCGTCGCCTACGATTGCAACGTCCGTACAGACTCCCGTATTCTGCAGCGATCCCTGGCTCATAATGCGCTGTGTCGCACCCACTTTTACACCGTGCCCCTGCTGAATGCCTACAGGTGTCACCGTATCTTCAGTCGCCGGTGTGCCCGCAAGTTTTTCATTCTGATAAATGAGGTCCTCAAATTCCACGCGCTGCTGCTTAAAACCCGTCGTGTTGACGTTTGAAAGGTTATTTGATATTGCGTCGATATTCGACTGCTGGCCGTTCATGCCGGTTGCAGCTGTCCATAAACTTTTGACCATTTTTTACCTCACTTTATTTGTACATTGCAACACGGGTCCACAATGTACCCATCATTGAATCTTCGCTTGTTATTGTCTTCTGGTTTGCTTCGTATGCACGGTTCACTTCAATCATCTGAACCATCTCGTTCACCACATTCACGTTCGACGTTTCTGTATACCCCTGCAGAATCCGCGGACGTTCATTCCCTTCTGCTATATGGGAAGGACCTGCAATATCGTTTGTGTTGTACATACTTTCACCCATCTTTTTCAGATACCGTTCGTTGTCGAACCGTACAACTTTCAGACGGTCTATTTCTTTGCCGTTCTCGTCATATATTTTTCCGTCTTCACGTACCATAAATTTATCATTTTGAAGTCTGATTATGCCGTTTTCACCGAGTACCGGGTAACCGTCCTTTGTCTCAAGTATTCCTTCTTTACCCAGGAAAAAATTTCCGTTGCGTGTATACCGTTCACCGTCGGGAGTCTGCACCGAAAAGAACCCCTGACCGCCTAATGCAAAATCAGTTTTGGTATCGGTCGCTTTGAACGATCCCTGTTCAAAATCTGTATAATTTTCATTAGTCTCTACGCCCAGCCCCAGTTTACCGATGACAGGTGCAGCATCTGCAGAACCGAACGGAGTCTCGTACACGCCGTCAGCATTGGTACGCCGCAGAAGAAGTTCTGAAAAATTCTTGCTCACGGTAATATCACGTTTATATCCCGTCGTATCGACATTCGCCAGATTGTTTGAGATAGCGTCAAGCCTGTTCTGCTGGGCGTTCATTCCGCTCGCACCTATATACCAGCCTCGTATCATACTGTTCCGACCTCCGCATGTACTGTTAATTAATTATCGGCATTCAGACGGGTAAGTTAAGAAAATAATCGGCAGGTTTACAGACTGATAAAAAAACTGCATAATAGTACAAAATAACCAAAAAATATTGCAAAATACAGATTACCGTCTTATAATAAAACAGTATAAAAGTGATTAAAATATTTTAAAAGAAGAATTAATTATTGCAGGCAGCTGTGCAGCAATAATTAATGTCCCTTATCGAAAGCAAAGCGAAGCTTTGTTGACTTTTTAGAGGAGTTCAAATTTATGTACAGTGACGAAAAAGATCAGCGTGTTCTGGCTATTATTCTTGGCGGCGGAAAGGGGACGCGCCTGTATCCTCTTACAAAAGAACGATCTAAACCTGCTGTTTCGTTCGGCGGAAAGTACAGGATCGTAGATATCCCTATTTCAAACTGTATTAACTCCGGGTACCGGAAGATCTATCTTCTGACGCAGTTCAACTCCGCTTCGCTCCATCTGCATATCACTAATTCGTATAATTTCGACCGGTTCTCTCATGGTTTTGTCGAAATTCTTGCGGCAGAGCAGACGCTTGAACATTCCGGCTGGTATGAGGGAACTGCAGACGCAGTACGGAAAAATTTCATTCATTTCAAATCGCAGAATCCGACGCACTACATAATTTTGTCAGGCGATCAGTTATACCGTATGGATCTCCACGCGTTCATGGAAGAACATATAAAATCCGGTGCAGACGTTACGATTGCAACAACGGCTGTAAACCGCCGCGATGCATCGGGATTCGGCATTATGAAAATAACCGATAAGAGCAGAATCACGGAATTTATGGAAAAACCACCGAAAGACCTGAACATCGACGACTGGCGGATTCCACAGAACGCCAGGGGAGGATTGTCGCCGGAAAAAGAGTATCTTGCTTCGATGGGCATTTATATTTTCAATGCCCCGGTTATGGAAGAAGTGCTCAACAACGACATGACTGATTTCGGGAAAGAAATCATCCCGATGGCTATAAAAACGAAAAAAATAAATTCATATATTTTCGACGGCTACTGGGAAGACATCGGGACTATCCGCAGTTTCTATGAAGCAAACATTGATCTGACGCAGATGAAGCCTGCATTCAATTTTTACGATGAGGATGAACCCATATACACGCATATGCGCAACCTTCCACCGTCAAAAATAAATAAAGCTGATATAAACGCAACGCTTACAGCTGAAGGATGTGTAATAACCGACAGCAGGCTCAGCCATTGTGTAATCGGAGTACGGTCCATTATTGATTCGGGTTGTGATCTTGACGGTGTTATTCTTATGGGAGCCGATTTCTACGAAAATGAGAACGATAAAAAGAACAATAGAGATAAGGGACGGCCGAATATCGGTATCGGTAAAAACTGCAGGATTGCCCGCACAATTATAGACAAACACGCCCATATAGGCGACAATTGTTCAATAAATGTGAACGGTAAAAAATACGAAGACGGAGACCACGGTATTTTCTACAGCGCCGACGGGATCATTGTAATCCGTAAAGGTGCTGTCGTACCGTCGGGTACTGTCATCTGATTCAAATATTCTGGAGAAAAAATGGATTCCATGTACGACAAGCTCGGAGACCTTCTCAGTAACGTGCTGGAATCCGGTAAACTCCCCAAAACGAATAATAATGTACCATCTGTATCCACTCACGAGTGTGATACAGAAAATTCTTCCACCATTCTGAGCAGCGGCAGAAAAAAAGCTGCACGGATTCTCTTTGGAAAAAAGAAAATCAGAAAAGGTGAAATAATCCGTACCTATCATACTGCAGTCAGTCTTCCCGACTATGTTGCACGGTCGTATGCGGTTTTAGAAACAGCAGCAGATGCGTCGGAAGATGAAATCAGAAACGCATATCGTGCAAAGCTTAAAATATTTCATCCTGACATCAACAGCAGCAATGAGATTATACAAAAAATCGCAAAACGAAAGACGTCAGAAATTATTGAAGCGTACGAAATACTAACGGAATGGAAATCGCATCAAAGGGGTGATCAGGACAAAATTATCAGAAACCAGTCTTAGACCTGCTGAGTTTTTTCTTCATCTCCGTCCGAATCGTCTTCCATGCCGTATTCCTGCAGTTTCCGGTGAAGTGTTTTTCGTCCGATGCCGAGAATATCGGCCGTTCTGCTTTTATTTCCCTTATTAGCCGCAAGGTTTTCACGAATTATCGTTTTTTCAGCTTCGTCAAGTTTAATACCGACAGGGATGGTAATAGCTGCGGAATCTTTTATACCGCTGATCGACGGAGGCAGATCATCAAGTGTAATTTCATTTTTCATGCACATTACAACGGCGCTTTCCATACAGTTCCGGAGCTGACGGATATTCCCCGGCCAGTCATACTTATACAGTGCAGCGCGCGCCCGTGTATCTATGCCTGTAATATGTTTTCCGTTTTCGTTTGCAAATTCACTTAAAAAAGAATTAAGAAGGAGCGGAATGTCGTCGCGCCGCTCACGCAGAGGAGGAACTTCTATATGCACAACGTTGAGCCGGTAATACAAATCTTCACGGAAACGTCCTGCGGCGACTTCTTTCTCCATATCTTTGTTCGTAGCAGCTATTATGCGCACATCCACATCAATAGTCTGTTCTCCGCCGACACGTTCAAATTTCCGGTCCTGCAGGACACGGAGCAGTTTTACCTGTACAGTGAGATTTATCTCACCGATTTCATCAAGAAAGATCGTGCTTTCATGAGCAAGCTCAAACCGCCCTTTCTGCATTTTGTCGGCACCGGTATATGCACCTTTCTCATGCCCGAACAGTTCGCTTTCAAGAAGTGATTCGCTTAGTGCGGCACAATGCACTTTTATCATTTCATGCCCGCTGCGGGGTGAAAGATTATGAATCGCATCAGCAACAAGTTCTTTTCCGACTCCGCTTTCTCCTGTTATAAGAACAGACGCTTTAGTGGGAGCAACTCGTTTTACAAGTTCGAATACTCTCTGCATTTCGGTGCTTTTTCCGATCATATTGTCAAACTTGTGAGCACCCTCTACTTCCTTCTGCAGCTGCTGGTGCTGCAGTGAAAGTTCACGTCCCTGCAGTGCACGTTTTACAATCATGGTAAGCTGATCAAGATTCAGCGGTTTCGTAAGAAAATCGTATGCCCCCTGCCGCATCGCGTCTACAGCCGCATCAATACTTCCATGACCGGTAAGCACTATTACAGGAATTCCGGGTGTTTCCGTCGTAACGCGGCGGAGAACTTCTTCTCCTGAAATCCCGTCCATACGCAGATCGGTAACAACAAGATCAATGTCTCCCTTCGCTATATAATCAAGACCTTCCTGTCCATTAGCTGCAAGACGGACTTCATACCCTTCCAGTTCAAATGAAGTCCCCAGTCCCTCCCTGATATTCTTTTCATCGTCGATTATCAATATTGTAAATTTCATTTCTTTGCCATCTTTTGAGCTATTTTATCGGAATCGTATTCCGGTCGTTCCTTTATATTTTCAGTAAGTAGTTTTCTGTCCGTCTGCGGAACAGGAAGCGTAATAGTAAAAAGCGTCCCCTCCCCCTGTATTGATTTTACCTGTATATCCCCTTTAAATTCCTTAATAATCTTGTATACCATCGTCATCCCCAGACCCGTACCGTTTGCTTTCGTCGTAAAATACGGTTCGAATATATGGGAAGAAGTTTCTTCACTCATGCCTATTCCATTGTCAGAAATGGTAATAATATATTTGTCTTCTTTTAGAAATGTTGTTATTTCAAACATTCCCTGACATTTGGCATTCGCTGAATCTTTCCCGCAGTCGGGATAACGCTCCTGAATCGCGGCAATCGCGTTTTGCGCAATATTTATAAGAACCTCTTTACAAAGTTTTTCATCAATAAGAAGACGGACTGAATTTTTACATGTCCGTACATGAACCATTATATGATAATTATGAAACTCAGGCGTTATAAATACCGCTGCATCATGTATTATCCGGTCGATATCAAGAAGTTCCAGTTTCGCGTTTACAGGACGCACAGCCATAAGAAAATCCATTACTTTCCTGTTAAGATTGTCAATTTCCTCATTTACAACGTCAAGATGTTTTTCAAGAAATTTCTCATCAGGAAGTATGCCGTTATTCTCTCTGGATTTTTTCAAAGCCTTCTGAATAAGTTGAACATGTATACTTATTGCTCCAAGCGGATTCTTTATTTCATGCGCCATACCTGCTGCCAGATTAGTAAGTCCTGCAAGATTTTCCATCCGGTGGAGTAATATTTCCTGATTGCGTTTTTCTGTAATGTCGTTCACGGTAACGATCGAACCGGTCATCTGCTGCTGTTTTACAAGAGGAAGGACGGAAATAATTATAAAACGCACAGATCCGTTCGCTGTGGCTGTCGTAAATTCATCAGAAACATTCGACCTGTTGTTTTTGAAACAGTCCTCCAGAAACTTCTCTATGGAAGAATCGTCGATAAGATGCCACAGCGGAACATTTTCCGATTTCGATTCCTCTGGTCTGATTGAAAACGGGAGATATCGTTCTGCAGCTTTATTTGTGAAAATCAATTTCCATTTTTCATCTACAATGATCAGTCCTGTCGAAAGTGATTCAAATATAGAATCGAGCATATCGTTTTTTCCTGCTACAGCATCAAGAAATTCTTTTACCTGCTCGTCTGAAAGTTTTGAAATTTTTTCGCTTACCCGTCTGAAATATTCACTCATACTGCCGCCTTGAGAGCCATTCCGTGCAGTCTGTTTATTTTTGAAAGCGTGCGTACAAGCTCCTCTAGCGCTGCAGCCGGTGACTGATTGTATACAGTAACATTACTCCAGCACATTCTGAACGAGTCCATGCACAACGCAGAACACTCCGCCCCTGCAGCTGTGTACATAAGTTTCTTCTGCGCATCAATGACACCTGTAAGAAACAACCGAAGAAGAAGACGCGGATCAAACCCACCGCATTCTTTTACTACCTGATTCACATCTGGAAGACGATTTAACACAATTTCCCTGAAAAAATTTTGTGCACAAACGCGTACCTGAGCCGGGGGAACTGAAAGAAACGTTTCTATATATCCCTGAAGGGTGCCTGTGTATTCTGTATTGTGGAAAATACGGCATACAACGTCGAGCTGCTCTTCCTCAGTCCGCTCCCTGAACTGATATGTACGCACACGGGAAAGAATCGTCGGCATTACGGCATTACGGCGGCTGGTTGTAAGTATAAAAACCGTATCTTCCGGCGGTTCCTCGAGAATCTTAAGCAGTGCGTTGCGTACACTTTCAAGCATGCGGTCGGCGTTCTCAATAACAACAGTTTTTTTCCCTTCTCCGGACTTAATATGCGCCCACGAAGAAACATTTCGTATCTGCTTTACCGGAATCGAATCATAAAGAAATGTCGATTCCAGTTTCTCACAAAGTTTCTGAATCTGTACACATGTTCTGGAAAGTACGCCAGCATCCGGCAGTTCATGAGGAAAATCAATCGTTTCCATAAGTTCGTCTATTTCAGACGTTATGGCCGCAATCTTTGATATTTTATCGTCACCGTCCCAAAGTACAGGATTGAAGCGCATCGTAAGTTTTCGTACGCTGCGCAGAAAGAGATATCGTACTGATTTTAAATATGGTGCTTTTGCTTCACAAGTTTTTTTCAGTACATCTGCCGCCGCTGCTATTTCAAGCGTACAGTCCCGGGGACCTGCAAGAACAACATTCTGATTTACAAGTGCTTTGTGCTGCAGACATGACTGACACGTACACATCCATAACCCTTTTTCCGTTCCCGTACAGGACAATATCCGCGCTGTTTCAAGCGCACACGAAAGTTTCCCCGTTCCGGGAGGTCCTGAAAAAAGAACCGCACCGGGAAGACAACCGCTGCTAATATCCTTTGCGAGAACTGAACATATTTCCTGATGAAGCAGATTTTCATACATTATGCTGCCATCCCCTGTATTTCCCGAACGGGAGCCTGAATTACCACATTAAGGATTTTTGCAAAAAAACTGCTTTTCAATATATCTGCGGTATTGAACCACGGCTGTATTTCAATAATCACCAGAATAAAAATTACAACAACAAATCCTTCAAGAATACCGAATCCCAGACCAAGCGAATGATCAAGACCCCGGAGAATTTCTCCCGAAAAAAGTGCACTGAACATCTCCTGTATGATCTTCATAACAAGGAAAAAAATAATGAACAAAACAATAAAGGAAACTGCTTTTGCCGCCAGAGTATTTTTTACTATACCACTCACATACGGCTGAAATTTCCGGGTCAGCAATACTGCACCAATAATTCCGCATATAAATGATGCTTTACTGAAAAACTCGCGTATAAGCCCCCTCACTGCGCCAGTTATCATAAATACAAGAATAATACCGGAAAATATCAGATCTATTACCGCAAATTTCATAATCTTACCCTTTAAGCTCAGTATACAACAATCGGGCAATTTTTTCAGCAGGCCGAGTCTCACCTGCGAGCTTTCCGCAGGCACCGCTTAAATGTGACCGAATTTCAGCAGACATAAGATTTTCAAGCGTCTGCTTCAATTTTTCAGAAGTTGCATTATTGCGGGAAAGCACAACGGCAGCTCCATGATTCTCAAAATATCTGGCGTTGTCTTCCTGATCGCCCCGTGTACCTGAACCACACAGAGGAACGAGTACAAGCGGTTTTGCAAGAACAGCACACTCCCATATTGAATTTGCACCTGCACGCGACAATACAACGTCTGCAGCCGCAATCACGTCGGGCATTTCTGCATAAATGAACCGGAACGGTTTATAGTCCGCGCGCAATACAGCAGGTTTGTTGGCATTCTGTATGCCGGTCTGATGAACAACAACGTACCGTTCACAGAGCCAGTCAAGATTATCTGCAACAAGCTCATTAATCTGACGAGCTCCTGAACTGCCGCCAAGTACAAGCAGTACGGGTTTTCTTTTTTGTTCAATTCCAAGAAATCTCATACCACGTTCTGCTGAAGCGTCATAAAAGACCGGCCGCACAGGATTTCCTGTAACTATTACCTTACTGCGGTAGACTGCTTTCATATACAGCTCAGTTTCTTTGTAGGATAAAAGAATATGTTTTGCACTTTTACTGTTAAGACGCGTCGCAAGACCAGGCGTAAAATCACATTCATGCGTATATACCGGAATGTGCAGCAATTTTGCCGCTGCACACGGAGGGACGCTTACAAATCCACCTTTAGAAAAGAGAACATCAGGTTTTATTCTTACAAGAACAGCAAACGAGGCAAAAAAACCGGCTATTATTTTAAAACCATCAAGAAAATTTCTGAAAGAAAAATAACGCCGCAATTTGCCCGCAGGAATTCCGTAAAATTCATCTGCACTTTTTAACCCGCTGCCGTCAATATTTTTTTCAACCAGCGACCGGTCCATTCCTGATGAACATCCTATCCAGCAGATACGGATTTTCTTTCCATCCTGTTCCACCAGTTTCCGAAGCTCGCCGGCTACTGCAAGGCCCGGATAAATATGACCACCCGTTCCACCGCCTGCAAATGCGGCCGTAATCGTATCGTTCGTACATTTCATAAGCATATCAACTCTGCTGTTTATGATATTTTTCAAGAAGCGCAGCAATATTTCCTTTTTTAAAGAGATTCGCATACTCATATGCCGACATTCCCATTGAATCTTTTACATCGGGATTCTCACCGTGTTCGACAAGCATGCGGCATATATTTTCATGTCCAGCGCCGACTGCAAGAACAAGCATTGTCTGCCCCTCTTTGTTTACCGTATTCATTTTCGAACCTCTTTTAATAAGAAGCTCCGTAATATCCTCATTACCGCGCCACACCGCGTCCATAAGAGCCGTATATCCACGGTCTGCCGAAACAGCGTCTATATCAGCACCGTTGTCAAGCAGCCATGTAATGCATTCTTTCTGCTCGCTGCGGGTTGCGACATTAAGCATAGGTGTACCGTCTCCGTCGCGGACATTTACATCCATACCTGCCAGAAAATACTTTCTACACACATCCAGTCTTCCTTTTGCAATAAACAGTCCGAAACATGCCGGAGTAAAAGGAATTCCATTTTTAAAGAGATATTCAAATGATTCCTTTTTTGACTGCGCCCTGGCTATTTTTTTATAATTTTCACTGATATGGCTGAAAAGAAGTTCTATAGTCGGAAAATACATAACAAACGCGCTGATTTTGCTGCTCTCAGGAAAAATTTCAAGCGTCGTATATACTGGAACTTTTTTCCCAAGAAAATATCCTATTACAGCAGAAATGTCGTACGTATATTCATTTTTGTTGTTCAGAAGTATAATACAGTGATCCGCCTTACTGATAAGCAGGAGCGTAGAATCCCCTGCATTGCTTCTTGAATCAATAATATTGATTACAGTATGGGAATCGTTCAATAAAAGTTTTTTTTCCAGTTCTTCTGCTTTTACAGCATCATTTGCAATTACCAGCCAGTTCATTGTGATAATTATAAAATAAAAAAGCATTACAAACAAGGGGAAAAACATACGGGCATAAAAAAAACGGCCGAAAATATTCCGACCGCTGAGCTGCCACCAGTTGGAATCGGACCAACGACACATGGATTTTCAGTCCATTGCTCTACCATCTGAGCTATAGCGGCGTGTGATGCCTAATATATATCAATCATCTTTTTATGTCAATAACCTGAATAAATATTCGCTGTTTTTCTTGTTTTTTCAATTCGTTATCGGTACAATAAATAAAGGAGGCATTAATGAAAAAAAATAACATAATTTTTATTTCAGCATTTATTCTCATTTTTTCTTTGTGCAGTGTGCCGTTGTTCAGCGACGAACTAACATCTGCAATTTCTTCAAGTCTTGAAGAGGCAACAAAAAGTATATCAAGCGATACTGTTGAGAATACAACACAGCTCAACGTATGTTCCGATGCGTATATAGGTAATTTCTTTCCCTCTGTTCCACCTCATTTTTCGATCGGACTTTCTGCATCAGGTACATTCATAAACACAGGAGATCTTTCCGATGCAGTGAATTCCATTATACATCAAATGGATCAAATAAGTGGAACAAATTTCATTAATTTTTCGATTCCGGACACACTTGTACTTCCTGCCTATTCTCTGAATGCCCGCATCGGAGGATTCTTTCTTCCGTTCGATATCGGAGTATTCGGTTCTTTCGCAAATGTCCAGAACCTGAATTATGCTGATTATTCAGCATCAGTAAATGAATTTACTTTTGGTGCAGACGCCCGGTATGCATTACTTGAAGGAAATATCATTCTCCCGAAAATTTCACTCGGTCTCGGATATATCTATACGCATCAGTCTTTTGATTTTTCAGTTTCGAAAAGCTACAGCAGTACTATAGACAGTTCTTCATCGGTCGGGTTAAAACTCAACATGAACATACTTTATCTGCAGGCTCAGATTTCAAAAAAGCTGCTGTTTCTTGTTCCGTATGCGGGTGTCAGGGCCGTCCTTGTTTCTAACGATAACAGCTACGAATATTCGAGTACCGTTATTGCAAACGGAACTGTTGGATCCAATGGTACATCGGGCAACGTTTCGTCGAATGGATTCGACTTTACAGATATTCAACCGCAGATATTTGCGGGCATCGGATTCAATGCACCGTTTACGCAGTTCACGGCACATGCATGCTGGAATCCCCGCAGCAGCCTCTGGTCAGTTTCGCTGTCTTCTGTTTTCAGAATGTAACTTTCTAATTATTCGTGCGCAGGGGTTTATACTCTGCTTCGTATTACCTTTTCAGTACAGTATAAAAAAGGAGCTGATCTTCACGGATCAGCTCCTTTTATTTATATCATAGTCTTAGAATCAGCGTTTCAGGCTCAGAACAGTTTCCAGCAGCGTGTCGGCTGTCTGAATAGTTTTTGCGTTAGACTGAAATCCTCTCTGGGTAACAATCATATCTGTAAGCTGTTCGGAAAGATCGACGTTCGACATTTCAAGTGCACCTGCAAGAATTTTTCCTTTCCCTGCAATACCGCTTTCGCCGACATTTGCCTGCCCGCTGTTGTTCGATTCAACGTATGTATTGTCGCCGGCTTTCTCAAGTCCCCGGTCATTTGTAAACGATGCCATTGCAATCTGACCGATCGTACGAACAGAACCGTTGCTGTATACGCCGGTAATTGTTCCACTCGAATCAATCTTGAAATTGTCAAGATACCCCAGCGGATACCCGTCCTGCGAAAATGCCTTTGTCGTACTCTTTGAAGCATCCTGGGTAATTGTATCAGTCATACTGCCTATCGAGCCCAAGTCGATACTTAATGTCTGACGGTCAGGATTTCCATTTACATCAGCATTAGCTTCCGGAACTGTATACGATGTCCGGAGCATGATATGCCCCCGGTCGTTTTTCACAGCACCGGCAGTATCGGTTACAGACTGAAGACGTCCCATATTGTCGAATGTGACATTGAACGTATTCTGTGTACCGTCGGTCGTGTTAAGGCCGACACGAGTCTGTGTATAATCAGCATTGTCAGGGTCTACCTGAACGGTAGCCTGCCACTGGTTAGGAGTACCCGCAACTTTCCGGAATGAAACATTAAGCATATGCTTATTACCGAAACTGTCGTAAATCTCCTGCTCTGTTCCCCATGTTCCTTTAACAATATCATCGGCATTTGAATTCTGGGTAATTTCAGGCGTATTTTTATTAAGATTGCATCGGAATTTTACGTTCGTTGTAGCTTTTGCCGGGTCTTTTGATCCAACAGGGATAGTAATATCCGTAGGCGTTGCAGCAGTCGTAACGATCTGTTCGCCGTTCACATCCTGAGCCATCCACCCCTGCACACGCATACCGTTTGCAGGATTGACGAACGTTCCGTTTTTATCGATGCTGAAATCTCCGTTGCGTGTATAGTATGTCTGGTCACCGTCTTTCAAAATAAAGAAACCGTTACCTTCGATTGCAACATCCGTAGAAACACCAGTCGTCTGAAGATTGCCCTGGGTAAAAATATTGTCGATGGATGCAACGGTCATACCAAGTCCTACTTCCTTAGGGTTTACACCGCCGACTTCTTCAGTCGGACGCGCAGCTCCGGAAAGCTGCTGCGAAATCATATCCTGGAAATTTACACGTCCGCGTTTAAAACCGACGGTATTGACATTTGAAATGTTATTACCGATTACATCCATACGTGTCTGGTGATTCTGAAGTCCGGAAACACCGGAATAAAGTGATCTCATCATATAATTACCCTCTTAATTACCATAAATTGAACTGATCTGATCCATCGTGTAGAATCTGCCGCCGACCATTACGCGCGGATTATCTTCACGAGTAGCTGCCTCGACGACACCTTTTGTCGTTGTATCGCCCACATTGAGTTCGACTGTTCTGCCGATTACGGAAGAGGCTTCAGACGTCTTGAACATCGCCGCCATTTTTGTAAATTCACTGTTCATGTTCGTCATCTGCTCAAGAGAAGAAAACTGTGCCATCTGCGCAATAAACTCAGTATTTTCCATTGGGCTTGTCGGATCCTGATTTGACAGCTGCGTCAGTAAAAGCTTTAAAAAGTCATCCTTGCCCAGCGCCTGGCTTGCCTTACGTCCATTTACAGCAAGTGTTTTATTGTAACCGTTAACTTCGTTGTCTACCGCGAACTTATCGGCTGCATTCATGGTGGTATTAATTCCGTCCATCATATACCTCTCTATATTTTTCGGCTCTTTATGCCACAATGTTTAGCGAATGAGCGGCAGTTATATACGATCCACCACCCATAGCGGGGATTGCTTCTCCAAGCTGCGCATTGTTGTAACTGCCGGAAACAGCTGCGACTGAATAACTGCCGTCGTCGTCATGCCGGTTATTCGAAAAACTGCTTCCACCTGTATTCGCACCGGAATAAGCAACAGTAAAACCGGTTGCATCAAAACCATTCTGAATGAACGCCTGTTTTAAGCTGTCGGCACTTTCTCTGAAAGCATTGAACGCTTCCTGCGATGCAACAGTAATTTGTCCGCTCACAACTTTATCGGAAAGCTGCAGGTTTATTTTAACGTCACCAAGTGATTCAGGATGAAGAACCAGTTTAATTGTTCCGACATTATTGTCCTTAAGAACAATGGAACCTGCTTTTACAAAATCTTCCGCATTCTGCTGAATCTGGTTCGTCAGCATCGCCTGAAAATTCGATCCCGATGCCGATGCACTCTGATCACTTGTCGAAAGAATATTCTGCTGTACCTGATCCGGCAGCGTCATAGTCATTTGCGCATTCCCGTCGCTGTCTTTTCTGACTGTTGTAACCAGTTTGTTCCGTACGTTCTCTGCGTTCTTTACAATCTCTTTGTCCATATCACTGCGCAGATCTTTCACAACAATCTTACCGTTTTTATCGAGAGTAAATTCTTTTTTCGTAATCTTTGAATTTTTTTCTTTTAATAAAGAAACTGCCCCATTTTCACCGGCAGCATCTGTCTGCTTTGCAGAAATCTGCTTTCCCGAAAACCGTTCTGAAAGAAACTGCTGCGGCGACTCAACAGACATGCGCTGAGCTTTTTCAAGACCGATTTTTGCTTTTTCTTCATCCGTGTCGACGTATTCCTGAGCCTGTTCAATTATAGCATCCGGTGTACCGGCACATCCTCCCGTTTCAGATCCCTGAAGATATGCAAGTTCCTTCGTATAATCTTTTTCCTGTTTCTTTGTTTTTTTATCACCCGTCTTTTTTTGTACAGAGGATTTTTTCTTATCTTCTGATTCTGTTTTTTCTGCCGATACTTTTTTTTCAACAGCAATTGTTTTCAGTCCCAATTCTTTTTTCCCCACAACTGTGTCGGATTTTTTGTTTACCTCTGTGCTCTTATATGCAATATTCTTATTGGGACAATTCTCGTCAGGATTTTTTTCAGATCTGGCAGCCTTTATTCTGCCCGAACCGCTTTCCTTTTTTTGGTCAGGTTGCTCCTTTTTTGCCTGTTCGACACGGTCTGCAAATGAAACCTCTTTCGGTTTTTCTGCGGATGTGCCGGTAACATTGTGAGGTGCACGTATGTCGATTTTCTCAACAGGTTCGATTTTCTGCTGTACAACTACAGTTACTGCCTGCATAAACAATCCTCCACTCTGTGTAAACAGGAAGATCCGAAGGCAGCAGATTTTAATCAAGCGTTTCCGGTTTACTCACCATCTTACGCTGTATTTCTGCAGCCCTGTCCGCAGGCATGAGTGAAAGCCAGTACGATCCCATTGAAGAAGTACCGTTTTTCACTGCAATCTCTTCAACTTTGCGCAGGACGTCTATAACCATCTGGTCGTCCATTGCAAGCAGAATATTCACAGCCGCCTTCGGCTGCATGCCGTTCAGATTTGCCGCGATCTGTTCGATGTTTACTTCTTTATCATCGTACTTTTTTACTTCATTGTTGAATGTTTTTTCACGTTCCTGCTGCGTTTTTTCGCGTTCTGCAAGTTCTCCGGCAATTTGTTCATTCTGCTTCTCTGCAGTTGAAAGATCCACATCGCGTTTATCAAGTTCTTCTTTGTAAAGTTCCAGAGCTTCACGCTGTTTGTCTATACGGTCCTGATCTATGTTATTGTTAATAGCTGCTGATGATACAGTAGACGACGTCTGCGGCTGTTTTCCCAGAATTCTGTACAAAGGAGTAAAAAAAGTTTTTACATGTACAATTCCCAGATAATCAAACCATAATAATCCGCCCAGCGCAAGAATTATAATAAGAAGCAGGAGGACGATCGATTTTCCTACACTATTTCCCCTGGACATATTTTACCCCACCAATAACAGAATTATTCATTTAAGAACATCGGCAGAAAATCAGCCGGTGTTTACAATTCTGTCCGTATTATTTAGAGAAATGCTCACAATCCGGCAAAAATCTATCAGTATTTTTCTACTTCCGCTCAATAAGTCCGCCGATTGCTGCTCCGAGCGTAATATCATTATCGCGCGTAATAATTTCCCAGTACAGGCCGCGCTCTCTCGTAAGCACATTCTCCAGATAGCAGTGAACACGTTCATTAATTCCATGCGTTTTATAATACGTACTGCCGTTACAGAGAATGCACACCGGCATTGATGCATTATGTCCTTCGCCGCTCTGAATAACCGCCGCAGCGAGGATCGATGCTGCATAACGTGCAGAACGCTCCATTACAGCATCAAGCAGCTGGTACATGCAGTCATAATCTTCCTCCGTTCCCGTTTCCGCCATAACAGCTCCGAGAACGGAACTCGTATTGTACGGTCCGTGAAGGAATGCATCAGCTTCTATAAGTGTCATTGATTCAATTTTTAAAAGCCGGCGGCAGCATTTTTCGCTGAAAAGCCCGTCGGCTGCTGCTGCTCTGAGAGCCTCAAGCGATTGTGGTCCCAGATACGCACCGGAACATAATTTTTCCATCAGGAACGTACCGGGCTTTACCGTTCGGCTGTCTACGGTAACATCAAAATCCGAACGATTCACGCTGCGGAATTTACCTGATTCGCACACAATAATCTGCCGTGGAAAATTCTTACGGCTCTCAATCGCAGGCTGAATGTATGCAGCATTAAGTCCTGTTCCCAGAATAAGTCCAATATATGATGAATATTTCATCCCCGGGTCAGGACATGCAGCTCCCGCAAGAAGCGCCGCTACCGTGTCGTTCATAAGCGTAATCCGCCGGATTTTTTTCCAGCCATGTTCTGCAAGAGCGTCCTTAAGACATTTGCCAATGCGGCATCCGACTACTTCAGGAGCCTTTACTTCCTTTGAAAAACCGATAAGAACTCCGTCGCCGTCATCGGTAATTTCCATCGGATACGAAAAGCAGAAACCTATTGAATCAGACTTATCCTTCAGATGCTCAAGATTCCCGGCAATCTGATCAAAAAAATCCTTGCGGGGAAGCTCTTTATCCACTCCAGGCATTTTTGTTTTTTCCATAAAGCTGATTTCAGCCTTTCCCTGCGCATCGAACGTCACAAGACATGAGCGGAAGTTTGTACCTCCTGCATCAATTACAATAACACTTTTTCCTGCCGCCGCCGTTTCCGGTGGATTAGACCATGTACGGATCATATCCTCGTCGGCTTTTTCACCTCTGAGACCACGGTTCATATCGTTTAGAATTGAATCGACAACAGTGTCTATGTCTACATGTCTCACAAAATTATGCTTTGAAAGAAATGCGCTGACAGACTGATTCATATAATACCTCTTTTATATAAAATACTAGAAAACGGATGTTACTATTTTAGCAAATATTGTACAAATTGCAATAGAATGATACAGTTACAGTCCGATGTCTTCTTTGGATTTGAGCACTCTTAAAACCGAATTAAACCCTGAACAATTTCGTGCAGTTACAACAGTAGACGGACCTATTCTTATTATTGCAGGTGCCGGAAGCGGAAAAACGCGCGTTATTACATATCGTATTGCACATATGCTCGACATGGGTATTCCGCAGAGCCAGATACTTGCGCTTACGTTTACAAACAAAGCCGCAAAAGAAATGGAAAACCGCGTCAAGGAACTTACAAGGAAAAAACTTCAGAATCTTACTGTTTCTACATTTCACGCTTTTGGAGTACGGATTCTGCGTGCTGACATTGAGAAACTCGGATACCGGGAAAATTTTTCAATATATGATGAAACGGACCGTACTGCCCTGATAAAAGAAAGCGGCCGTGAACTTAAATTCACCACTGATACGCTTGATGTATACAAAATAGGAAATCTGTTCTCAAATATTAAAACAGGACGTAAAAACTGGGAAAATGCAAACGACATGTACCGCAGTCTGTATGAATCATATCAGGAAGGACTAAAGCTCTACAATTCTGTTGATTTCGACGATCTGATTGTACTTCCCATAAAACTTTTCCATGAACATCCCGACGTACTGGCAAAATATAAAGACCGGTATAAATACATCATGGTTGACGAATTTCAGGATACCAGTCATCAGCAGTACGAAATGATGCACCTGCTGGCACAGGACAATGTTGCTGTCGTCGG
>JBAYAJ010000036.1:0-17514 GCA_041669845.1 Treponema sp. | reverse complement strand
CGGACGACCTGTACCCTGACATGTACCGGTTAAAATACGGTCAGGCAGGTGCACGGCTTACAGCAACGACGGGAATGGTCGACTGGGGACTGTCTTACTACTACGGCCATTATAAACAGCCGTCCGTTGACTGGAGCGGTTATATAACGTCAGCAGTATCAAACAGCGGAGCAAGTCTTGTAAATCCGTCTCTTGATTATGACCGCCTGCAGGTATTCGGTGCGGAAGGTGCGGTAACTCTGGGCGGATTTAATTTCCGCGGAGAGTTTGCGTACAATCTTACCGATGATGTTGCCGGGGACGATCCGTGGACTCATAACAACTCAATCGGATGGGTATTCGGATTTGACAAAGATCTTCCGGTTAATAATATCAACGTAAATATTCAGACGACTGGTACGTATATACTTAAAAAGGATCAAATTGAAGACGGAACGTATAAAGCATATGACGCAGACTATGACGAAAACGGTATATACTCGAATGATAAAATCGTACTGAATATTTCGGACAGCTATAACCACGAAAAAGTAAAACCGGAAGTAAGTATAATCTATGGTATTGAACGGTCTGATTTCATCGTTATGCCAAAAATAACATACACTGTAGGAGACGGTCTTGATATCATCGGGAAAGGCCTGTACATTACCAATTTTGATGAAGACAGCAAAAGCGAATTCAGCAGTTTTCTTAACAACAGCTTCTTCCAGCTCGGTATGAAATATACCTTCTAAAATCTGCAGTACCGTACTTCTCCGTATGAACACAGAGAAGTACGGTACCTTTACACATAGTATTGTCCTTGACACCGGAAGTTCAATTTGTTATCATAAACAACATCATTCAGATGTTTTTTCGGGCGGTTAACTCAGCGGTAGAGTGCTACCTTCACACGGTAGAAGTCACTGGTCCAATTCCAGTACCGCCTAAATTTAATTCCTTATAGTATAAGCTCACAAAAAGGCAATCAACAAAATCAGAAATTTTCGAAATATACATAAAATTATGACAAATTTCTATAGTGTTTCTGCCGATAAAAGTTTTTTTTTACATTCTGCGTTATAGTAGTACTACCAGTAAAGAAATTCTTTTGTATAACTTAAGAACAGTGTCGCTGCATAAAATCTGCGGCAGACAACAAAAATCTTAAAAAGTCAGGTATTTTTTATCTTACGGAGAGGAAAATGCAGATAGATAAGAAAGATTTTTGTAAAATTCTTTTCTCGCCATATGCGATAAAACAAACAGGAATAATATGTAACCGTTGTAAACTTCAAATCAATGATTATACACTCGCGTGCGCGCCGTATGAATTGTCAAAAGAAACTGTACAAATCCTGATTTCTCTTGACTCCAGGGAATATAGTCTGTTTACCAATCATAACAAAAGATTCTGCCTGCTCTCGTTTACTTTTCAGGACATGTTCACACAGTCTTATACTGAAACAGTAATGCGCGGAGAAATTTTAAAGATAAACCCATTAAAAGATAAAGAAAACTGCTATTTTATACAATTGAAGATTTTCCATTGCCCACCGGATGTCTCCCGCATGGTTGATGACTATTTTAATAACTACAGCAGTTTACAGACCGACTATGAAAAACTTAAAGACAATTTTATTTACATCGATGCTGAAAATATAGACATACTTCCAGTGAATACCATTTCGCTTATTGTAAAATCAAAGATAGAAAAGCATATTCTGATATATAAATTTTCAACACAAAAAATCGTATTCCTGGTACATGAAGAAAACAGCAGCATTCCTCCTGATACAGAAATAACACTCCGATTTTATTGTGAAAAATGCAGATTTGATGTTTCTGGAAATATATTTTCACTAAAAAAATACGCTCCTGATGCACTCTGCATGATCATGCAGATACCTTTTTCTCCCGAGTTAACGGAAATGGTGTCGGAATATCATAAACAGATTCTGGATGATATGGAATTACTGCAGGTTATTTGAATAGTGGGTAGTAAAAAGTGCAGCCGGTTATGTTGACTCTGCAGTCATGGTTTGGTATTATCTTCTTAGAATATATACAGTTACATATCGATTAAATTAAGGAGAAAAGTACTAGGATCTGTCCGATTCAAGCACCGTGTAATATGCAGGAAAGTACGTTATCTGTTTCTTTTCCATCAGGAAAAAATCTTATTGTCCCTTACGGAACACCGATCAATTCATTACTTGCAGAATTCAAAGAAGAGAGAGAGCACATTCTTGCTGTACGGGTTAATAATGAAGTAAACCCCCTCGACAAACGTCTTGAAATTAATTCAAAACTTGAACCAGTCCTTGATAACAGTAAGGACGGAGCACTTGTTTACCGGCGGTCGCTTTGTCTTCTTCTTGCAGCTGCATCCCATAAACTTTTTCCAGCTTCGCGGCTTTTGTGCGGACACAGTCTCGGTTATGGTTACTACTACACACTTGAAACAGGCAGACCTGTCAGTCAGGAAGAAATAGCCTCTCTTGAAACAGAAATGCATGCAATTGTTACAAGCAATCTGCCCATAAACACACAATTTCTTTCATATGCGGAAGCCGTACAGTTATTCGAGGGACTTGGGCTCGTTGAAACACGTAAACAGCTTAACTATTTCTGCCCTCCCCGTGTCAGAATTAATTCAATCAACGGATTTTCCGATTTATACTTTGGCCCCCTTGTTCCCTCTACAGGATTTCTCAAAGTATTCAGCCTTATGCCGTACGGGAAAGGCTTTCTCCTGCGTTTTCCGAAGTCTTCAGATCCGACTGTCCTGCCTGAATTCAAAGATCAGCCGAAACTTTTTGAAATATACAGCCATTACAAAGAATGGGGAAAACGGATAGGCGTAACATCTGCTGCTTCACTCAACAAACTGGTAAACGAGCGGAAGGTAAATGATTTCGTTGAAATCACAGAATTGTTCCAGCAGAAACAATTTGCTGCAATCGCTGACGAAATAGCAAAAAGCGGCAAAGTCCGTGTCGTGCTTATAGCAGGTCCTTCAAGCTCAGGTAAAACAACGTCGGCAAAAAAACTTGCGCTGGAACTTGAAGCTATTGGATACCAGCCTAAAGTAATCAGTCTGGACTGCTACTATGTGGGCAGAGACCGTAACCCGAAAGATGAAAACGGTAACTATGACTATGAATGCCTTGAAGCACTGGATATTCCTCTTATTAATGAAAATCTGCTCGATTTATTTGCAGGCAGAGAAGTTACTATTCCGTCATATAATTTTGCAAGTGGTGAACGGTATTACGAAGACAAAAATAAAATGCGTCTTGATTTAAACGATATTCTTATAATGGAAGGCATCCACGGGCTGAACGACAGGCTTACACCACGTATTCCGGGCGAACTTAAGTTCAAAATTTATCTGTCCGCTCTTACCCAGCTTAACCTTGATGACCATAACCGTATATCGACAAGCGATAACCGGCTTATCCGGCGTATTGTACGCGACGCACAGTTTCGCGGAAAAAGCGCAGCAGACACGATTTCAATGTGGCCAAGTGTACAGAAAGGAGAACAGGAACATATTTTCCCGTTTCAGAATAATGCAAATGCGATTCTTAATACTGCACTCGACTATGAACTGGCAGTACTCAAGGTATATGCGGAACCTCTGCTCCGCTGCGTAAATCCCATGCAGCCGGAATATTCAGAAGCATGCAGGCTGTTGAGTTTTCTTAACAATTTTAGTCCGATTGCTCCGACGGCTGTTCCACCCCATTCGATTATCAGGGAATTTATCGGAGGTTCTGCTTTTCATTATTAAGAAAATGCTGATCACGCAGGCGGCATGTAATTATACGTATACTACCGCTGCCGGAAATGCGACGTAGTTATATCATCTGCGGTATTCTCTTCTTCTTTATTTTCCTCATCATGATATTCTGACAGTTGACGTTCCCGTAATTTATGAAGCGCTTCCGTTTTCTGCATTGACTCCTGCAGAATCTTTCTTTTTTGTCCGGATACGATTTTTGCTTCTACCATCTGTTTAAGAAGATATTCTTTCTGTTGATCAAGCAGTATAGTAAAATTATGGGCTGCGTTGATTTCATTGAAATCCCTTGATCCCTTTACACTGGTTTTTACAGCAATACTCTGAGCTGCAACACCATCAAGTTTAGTTTGAATTTCATGTTCTACCGCCATTGCCCTGCCTAGTTCAATTTCTGCCTGATTCTGAAGAAACTCACGGTATTTCATAACATCTTCAAGTTGAAAAATAAATTTTTTCATTTGTCATCTGCTGACGATTCTGGATGTTCTGACGCCGTACCGTTCTTCCCTTCAGAAACTGCATCTGCCATCTGCGCGGTACTTGGAATTTCTGATGCAGGGTTTTCTGTATACTCTTCTTCCGGGATAGAAATACCGGAAAGTTCTGCTATTTTGTTAAGCGTATCTTCCATAGAACATTTTTCGTACTCTTCCTGTTTCAGAAAATCTTCAATAGCGGAATGTTTTTCCACAGCCTCATCTATTTCCGGAGAATTACCTTTCTGATAGATACCTGTCGTTATCATCATTTCGTTGTTTGCATATACTGCCATAAGCGATCGTATTTTGCCGCAGGCCTTCTGCGTCTGCTTCCCTGTAACACGTTTTGAAAGACGGCTTATTGACTGTAGTACATCAATCGCAGGATAGTGATATGCCTGTGCAAATTTTCTGCTGAGCACAATATGACCGTCGAGCGTGCCCCGGACTTTGTCTGTTATCGGCTCGTTCATATCATCACCGTCGACAAGTACTGTATAAAAAGCAGTAATTGACCCCTTATCGTTCGTACCGGCGCGTTCAAGCAGTTTAGGAATCATATCAAATACACTGGGAGGATATCCTTTCTGTGCAGGAGGTTCTCCGTTTGCTAATCCAATCTCACGCTGGGCCTGAGCAAAACGTGTAACTGAATCAAACATAAGCATAACGTCTTTTCCCTGATCGCGGAAATACTCTGCAACAGCAGTTGTAACATATGCTGCACGGAGACGGCATATAGACGGCTGGTCGCTCGTTGCCATAACAACTACGGAACGTTTTATCCCTTCCTTTCCGAGATCGCGGTTAATAAAATCAAGGACTTCGCGTCCTCGTTCACCTATAAGACCGATAACGTTTATATCCGCGTCCGTGTTACGTGCGATCATGCTTATTAAAGTTGATTTTCCTACACCAGACCCGGCAAAAATACCGAGCCGCTGCCCTTTCCCGACAGTCAGCAGAGAATCAATCGCACGTACTCCGGTCGTTATACGTCTGTTCACGGGCTGCCGCTTCATTGGATCGGGAGGAGACGCAACAGCCGGATAATATGCAGCCGGTACAATCTCTCCAAGTCCGTCACACGGTCTTCCGGTTGCATCAATAACGCGTCCAAGAAGATTCATTCCGACGGGAACACGAAGAACGCTTCCCGAAGCAACTACTTCACAACCGACTTCGAGACCTTTTGTATCTCCGTATGCAGTGAGCTTTACCGTATTTCCGTCAAGGCCCACAACTTCCGCCATAAGCTTTTGACCGCTGTCGGACAGTTTGATTGTGCACATTTCACCAATAACAGAACGGGGACCTCTGCTTGTAATTTCAAGACCATTTACTGCAGAAACCTGCCCGACATACAGGATCGGCTCAGCCTCCTGAGCAGCTTTGAGATATTTGGAAAAATCAAAATCGCCAGTATATGATGAACGCATTTTTTCACCCGCAGTAAATCAGCGTATTATTAATTATCAGGTGTGATAACATCGGACTTTGCAAGCGTCTTCACAGGAGAAATTTCCATAATTTTATTCTCAAGTTCCATAAGCTGACTGGAAATACGGGCATCAATTGCACCAAAGTCTGTCTCAACTATGCAGCCACCTTTCTCAACGGAAGAATCTTCAATAACAGTAATTCCCTTTATATTCTCTACGCGCTTAATAAATTCATCTGTATGTTCCGTCGTAAGTTTTACATCTTCAAGATTAACCCGCAGCGTAACTTCGCCCCGGCCCTTTACTTTTTTGAGAGCTGCAAGAACATTACTCATAATGACACTTTTTTGATTTTCGGAAATAATTTTGACGACTTTACGTGTCATAAGAATAACAAGTTCTACTATCTGAGTTTCTGTATCGCGAAGAATTTCTTCCCGCCGAAGCATTACAGCATCAAGGATTTTGTGCATGCGCTCAATAAGCCGGTTAACTTCGTTTTCACCGTCTTTATATCCTTCGTCGTGTCCTTCTTCATATCCCTTGTTATGTGCATCGGATTCTATCTTCTGCTGCTGGACTTTCGCGTCCTGAATAATCTGCTGCGCCTGTTCCTGGGCTTTTTTAATAACTTCCTCTGCAGTCTGTTGTGCATCAGCTTTTATAATATCAGCCTGATCAGTCTGCCGCTTCACTTCAGCAAAAGCTGCATCTTCAGCTTTTTTTACAATTGCATCTGCAGAGGCCTGTGCATCAGTAAGCATTTTCTGTTTTTCAATTTCCCAATTGTTCTTATACGCTTCAGCTTCCCGCCTTAGTTCGTCTGCCGTCGGACCGGCATACTCAGGGGTATCTTTAATTTTCTCTTCCTGTGCGGGTTTGAAATCGTGAACAAGTTTGAGCATTACTTCGCCTTTCTGAGATTTTATCTCGCTGGGGCGGAATACAGTTTTTGCCATCAGCTTCCTCTATATGCTTACAATCAGGTTACAAGTTCGTCTTCACCGGAACGAGCAATAACAATCTCGCCGGAATCTTCAAGCCGCCTGATCGTAGAAACGATTTTCTGCTGAGATTCCTCGACGTCTTTCAAACGGACAGGACCCATAAACTCCATATCTTCCTTGAGCATACTAGCTGCACGTTTGGACATATTCCTGAATATCTTGTCCTGTACTTCGGTATCGACAGATTTGAGAGCCTTTGCAAGCTCCTGTGTGTCGACCTCGCGGAGTACTTTCTGAATAGCGCGGTCGTCGAGCATAACAATATCTTCGAAAACGAACATCTTCTTTTTGATTTCTTCTGCAAGGTCCGGATCGTCTTCTTCAAGAGATTCAATGATTGCCTTCTCCGAAGAACGGTCAACAAGGTTAAGAATTTCAACAATACTGTCAACACCACCCGCTGCTGTATAATCCTCGCTGGACAATGTGGAAAGTTTTTTCTCGAGAACACGCTCAACTTCACGCAGAACGTCAGGCGACGTACGATCCATTGTGGCAAGCCGCTTAGAAACTTCCGGCTGCATCTCTTCCGGAAGATTCTGCAGAATGACCGCAGCTTTACCCGGCTCCAGATACGCAAGAATAAGCGCAATAGTCTGCGGATATTCCTGCTGAATAAAGTTTAAAAGGTGAGCCGGATCCGTACGGCGGATAAAATCAAACGGGCGGACCTGAAGAGAGCTTGTAAGTCTGTTGATAATATCAATAGCCTTCTGGCTTCCAAGTGATTTTTCAAGCAGTTCACGTGCATAGTCGATACCGCCGGTCGTGATGAAATTCTGCGCATTCATAAGTTCCTGAAATTCTTCAAGAACAGCATCCTTAAAATCCGCATCGACCGTTTCAAGCCGTGCAATCTCAAAAGTTAACGTTTCAACTTCATCTTCCCTCAGGTGTTTCATTATCTCTGCAGAAACATCGCTCCCCAGAGAAACGAGAAATATTGCCGCTTTCTGGCGGCCTGTAAGGCTTTTATAATCTTTCGCATTTTTCTTTCCACCTGCAGGAGTTGCAGGTTTCAGACTTCCCGGTTTAGGAATGGGTTTTGGGTTGTCTTTTTTAGCTGCAGGCGCTGCAGCGGTCTTTGCTTCTTCAGCCATACTCTTACTCCTCCATCAACCACGTACGAATGAGCATAGCAACATCCTCAGGATGCTCCTTCGCCATAGCAACCGCGTTCTCCTGAAGTTCGGCACGGCGCGATTCTTCGACAGACATCGTGACTTCCATACCGTCTTCTTTTGCATCCCATAACGCCTGTTCCCGGGCTGCCTGCTGCTTTCTGAGAAGTTCCTCGTCGTGGAGTCTTTTCCGCCGCTCAATCTCCCTGCTTACAAAGCGGAAAACAATAAATCCGACAAGTACAACTGCTATTGCAGCAAGCACAAGCAGAATTGTACGGCGCGTCTGAAGCGCCTTGAAATACGCCTCGTCGGCCGCTGCAAACTGGGCTGTACGGTCGAATTGAATATTAGTAACCGTTACACGGTAATTTCTGCTTTTATCATATCCGACAGCGTCCTGCACATAATTCGCCAGCTGCTCAAGTGTTTCTTTTGGAACGGAAGTATATACTCGTTTGATTGAACCGTCGTCGTTTATTATGTAATTATGAGTTTTAGGATCTTTTGGTGTTGTCCACACACCGTCGACATTTACCGCCACAGTAACACGGTCAATTTGAGGGCTGACTTCTTCCTGAGTCTTAGTCGTATTTACAACGTTGTTCTGCGTCACTCCCGTTTCCGTCGACTTTCCGATAACATTCGACATATCCGAGTATACCGGCGGAGTCTGACCTTCTGTACCGCCAGGTCCCTCCGGATTATAGCCTGTCCCCTGCCATTCCTTCGTAACAGTCTGCTGTGAAACAGGCAGAGTGTCACGATATTCCGAATCATCATATGGTGTATCAGGATTATCCTTCTTTATGACAATAGGAGAATAAATTGTAGAGTCAGTCGTTTTTTTAGACATGTCCATGTCGATTTTTATATCGAGGTCACGCACACGATCCGCCGTAAGCGTACTCTGAAGCGACTTAAGGATTTTTGCACGATACTGCGTCTCAAGCTTCTGAATAAGCCTCTGCTGCTTCGCAACAATATCAACACGGTCGCTCTCTGCCATCCCTGCAAAATCATTGAGGATATTTCCGTCTGCATCTGCGATCGTAATATTATCCGGCTGAAGTCCTTCGACAGCCATCTGGACGAGGCGTTGTATACCAAGAATACGCTTGCGGTCTGAAAGCAGCGAACTTGCAGGTTTTACGCGCAGAATTATACTTGCCGTGACAGGATTCTGATCGGCGGAAAACAATTTGTCATCGGGTAGTACTATGTTCACGTCGGCACTTGTCACATCGTCAAGCGCTTCTATATGCTGCTTTACTGTCTGCGTAATCGCATTTTTCAATTTTACGTTTTGTTCCGCATCCGTCGTCGACCAGCTTCTGTTATAGAAACTTGCAAACGGATCGATATTGGACGGAACAAGACCTTCGCTGATAAGAACATCCCGCATACGACGTGCTGTTTTTTCATCAGTAACCGAAATATACCCTTCGTCTGTCGTATAGGCTGTGACGTTCTGTTCACTTAATTTATCGAGAATCTTCGTACGTGCTGTTTCATCGGTGACCGGCGCATTAAAAAGACGAACCGTCACCGGTTTTGCAGAAAGAGTAGTTGCGAGAATGATTGCTACGATTACAGCGGCAATGACAGCAAACAGAATAATCTTCTGTACAGCTGAACCTTTTGCCCATAAATCTTTTATAGATGTTGTCAGCTTTTTAAGCCATTCGTTCATCTGTCCCCTCCCGTGAACGAATTGTTAAAACTATTATCTTATCAATTATATCATCTTTATATTGATTTGAAAAGGGATGTTTTCAAAAGTTGAAAGACATCAGTAAAAACTGCATAAGGCCTGAGTATATATGTATCGGATGAACACTGATCAAGACCTTATGTTTTTATCAGTATTTTTCCCTGCAACCGCAACAGGCGTCAGCAGAAATCCCAGCATTTACCGCGTCGTCGTAATCTCATTCCAGCCTGTAACAATGCGATCAATGACAGTTTGGGCCAGATTTAAAGACATACGGGCTTTTGCCATTGCAACTGTCACATCCTGAGGATCGACAGAATCAGGATCAGTCAAAACCTGCTGTTCAAGATTGGTCACATCAGTCTGCTGGCTGTTCATAGAATTCATTGCATTGAGCAGATAATCTTCAAAGTCAAGCTGAGTTCCAGCCGTACCTTTCTCGGCTGACGACGGAATATCGTTTAAAGGTGCTCCGGCAATATCCGAAAGCTTTGCAGTTCCTGTATGAGCAGGATCAGTGCGGGTCATCTGTAATGTATTGAATTCTGGAATCTTCATGTTCTCCTCCGCCTTATCACAGTATCAGTAGTATACTGCAAATTACCTGCCTATTTCCAGAGCAGAGGAGAACATGTCCTTTGCTCCTTCAATGACTGTCGAATTTGCCTCGTATGCACGGGAAGCGGAAATAAGATCAACCATCTCGTCTACAATGTTGACGTTAGGATATTCAACATATCCCTTATCCGGCCCGGATTTTATTGCATCAGGATGGGTCGGATCATACACAAGACGTCCTGCTGTATCTGTATCTTTCACGATTTTCAAAACTTTTACACCTTTTCCCGGACCATTGTCGAGATCTTCCGGAGTAAACGGAGAACGCCACTGTGTTGTTTTATCACCGATTGCCTCAAGTACGACGCGTGAACGTTTGAACGGACCGCCTTCCTGGGTACGGGTTGTAGAAGCGTTGGCAATATTGTTCGAGATGACATCAGAGCGCAGGCGTTCCGCACTCATTCCTGTAGCAGCAACATTTATACTGGTAAAAAGTCCCATAAGCAGCTCCTCTAAAAAACTCCGGCCTACCTGCCATAAACGGCATCCACTTTTTCACTCCAGCGCCACGGATGGCGCGTCGTTCACCTGTTTTATATTCTGCAAGTTATGCATAGCATAACTCGCAGAGGTCGGACGGCAAGGATGCCGTCCGACCGACTATTTCTTCATCGCCGTATTAACCTGAGAAAATTCAAAATTCGTCAACTCTGAAAGCAGCTTGTACTGCATCTGCGTCTGAAGGATAAGCATTGCTTCCGTTTCTGCGTCGACGTTATTTCCGTTCGCTTTACTTGTCGTCGTATAGTCAAGTACACGTCGCGGCTGTACCTCACGATAATCGTATGGTTCGTTCAAAGCTATATGCCGGTCATCGGTACGCGTAAGCTGAAAACCGTTCTTTGCAGACTCTTCTGACTCAAAAGCCCGCTTGAGTTCACTCTCAAAATTAACGACAGATCGTTTGAAATTCGGTACTTCGCTGTTAGCCATATTATTGGCAGAAACCTGATACCGTAATGAATCAACATCCATGCCGCGGTGGAGTAAATCGACTGATCTCGTAAAGGTATTCATACTTTTATTATCGGCAGAAAAAAATACATATTTAGAAAGATTTTTTTACCCGATTAAAAACAGCATTTACCAGACTATAAGATTGCCTCCGTATGTTAATCCTGCGCCAAATCCTATTGTCATAATAATATCACCTTTTTTAAGAGAACCTTCACGGGCGAGTTCGTCGAGTGCAAGCGGAACGGAAGCTGTAGACGTATTCGCATATTTTTCGATATTAAGAAAGAATTTATCCATACCAATTCCAAGACGCTTGGCAGCCGCACTGATTATACGTTCGTTTGCCTGATGGGGAATAATGCGCTTTATCTGATCCATACGAAGATTTTCAGCCTCAAGAAGTCTCTGTATCGTATTTACAACAGTATTAACGGCAAACAAATACACTGCCTGTCCGTCCATCTCTATATGGGCTGGTGTTCCGATAATTTCGCCCTTCCGGAACGGTTCCCGTGTACCGCCTCTGCGGAGCATAAGATATTCAGAACCGGATCCATCAGCCCCAAGAATGGAACGGATTATACCTCTCTTACAGGGACCTGAGGAAGGTGCATCAGTAGACTCAAGCATCACAGCTCCGGCTCCATCTCCGAATAAAACACACGTATTCCGGTCAGTCCAGTCGGTAATGCGGGACAATGTATCTGCTCCGATGACAAGCGCCTTTTTTCTGCCTCCGCAGGCCAGCATGCACCCAGCCGTATCGAGCGCATAAATAAATCCAGTGCAGCCCGCTGTTAAGTCCATAGCAGCAGCATTTTTTGCTCCGATTCTGTCCTGAACTATACATGCAACGGACGGAAATCCCGGATAATCGGGAGAAGCTGTAGACACAACAATAAGATCGATATCAGCGGCTGCATTACCGGGATTTTCGGGATCAACAGTACGCAGAACATTTATTGCAGATTCATATGCCAGATCACTTGTTGCCTGTTCATCACGGGCAATATGACGCGCACCAATACCCGTATGTGAGCGGATCCATTCGTCTGAAGTATCAACTATTTTTGCAAGATCATCGTTCGTTACTATTCTCTCCGGTACATAGCTGCCGGTAGCGGTAATTTCAACTGCCATAAAAACTCCTTAAAAACTGCAACTTTCTCAGGTAAAACAGTATCCAATATATGAAGCCATTGGAAATATAACTAAAATACAAATTTTGTCAATATGTCATATTGACAAAATGAGCTAAAATGTCGTAAAAAAAAGCATAAAGTTCTGATTTACTTATAAAATGTTCTGCTCAGCAGGAAAACAGCAGGATTATTTCACGAAGTGCTCATTGGGGGTACATATGAAACGAGGAAAAATTACCATCGACAGCGAGCGATGCAAGGGATGCTATCTGTGCGTCAGAGCCTGTCCCATGCACCTGCTTACAACAGGAACGTCAGTAAATTCCACAGGAATATTTCCAGTCGTATTTTTAGAAAAACCGGACACAAATTCAGGAGCGTGTATAGCATGCGGTTCCTGTTACGAAGTATGTCCTGACACGGCAATTGAGGTATATGAGCAGAAAGGAGGCGGCAAGTGAACAGAGACCGGACGGTTTTAATGAAAGGAAATGAGGCTATAGCCGAATCAGCAATCAGAGCCGGCTGTGGAGCATACTTTGGGTATCCGATAACTCCTCAGAATGAGCTTATCGCATGGATGGCATGTCATATGCCGGAATCAAACAGAATCTTCATTCAGGCAGAAAGTGAACTTGCTGCAATCAATATGGTTTACGGTGCGGCAGGTACAGGAATACGGACAATGACAAGTTCATCAAGTCCCGGTATATCGCTTAAACAGGAAGGTATTTCCTATGCAGCAGGAGCAGATCTTCCATGTGTTTATGTAAATATGGTCCGGGGCGGCCCCGGTCTCGGATCGATTGCGCCTGCGCAGAGCGATTATTTTCAATCTACCAGGGGCGGAGGGCACGGAGATTACCATGTGCTTGTTCTGGCACCGAAAAGTGTACAGGAAGCAGCCGATCTTACGTATCTTGCCTTCGATCTTGCCGACAAATGGCGTATGCCTGCCATGATTCTTGGAGACGGATTGATCGGTCAGATGATGGAAAGCATTATACTCCCTGAATATAAGGAGCCTGCTTTGCTGCCTGTAAAATCAGAATGGTCCGTAGGGCACATGAATCAGACTCACCGGAAACCGCATCGTATAACTTCAATCATACTTGATCCCGAAGAACTCGAACGGAAAATTCGTTCTAGATATGAACGATATAAAAAAATTGAAACAGAAGAAATACGGTTTGAAGAAAAAAACTGTGAAGAAGCAGATGTTATACTTATTGCATACGGTACCGCTGCACGTGTCTGTCAGAGCGCACAGCAGTCAGCTGCCGGACAGGGTATAAAAGCCGGACTCTTCCGTCCGATAACACTCTGGCCGTTCCCGTACGCCCAACTTGAGCAGATTTCCCAAAAAGGAAAACCGATCCTCGTTGTCGAAATGAGTATGGGGCAGATGATTGAAGATGTACAGCTTTCGGTACATGACAAAGTTCCTGTAAATCTGCTTTCGCATGCAGGCGGTGTAATTCCAACAGAAGAAGAAGTTTTTGAACGACTCCGGTCGATCGTATTTGGAGGAACAAAATGAAAAAAATTTATGCACATCCGGAATCACTGATCAAAGTACAGACAAAATACTGTGCAGGCTGCGGACATGGAGTCGTCCACCGGATTATTGCTGAACTTGTCGATGAAATGAGTCTCAGAGAAAAAACGATTATTACAAATCCTGTCGGCTGCGCCATATGGGCAGATTTATACTTCAATTTTGATTCTGTCCAACCGGCACATGGAAGAACTCCGGCTGCTGCAAGCGCCATAAAAAGAATCTTGAATGATCACCTTGTCATCTGCTATCAGGGAGACGGAGATCTTGCGGCGATCGGGATGGCGGAAACAATACACGCCGCCAACCGGGGAGAACGGTTTACGACAATTTTTATAAACAATGCAATCTACGGTATGACAGGAGGCCAGATGGCACCGACAACACTCATCCACCAAAAAACGGCAACAGCTCCGCTCGGTCGTGATCCGGAATTTCCGGCTGGTATGGGATATCCGATAAAAGTTCTCGAAATGCTTAGAACACTGCAGGGAACCACCTATCTGGCCCGCGGAGCTACCGATACGGCAGCACATGTGAGACAGCTGGAAACATATATACGGACCGCATTTGAGGCTCAAATGGCGGGATACGGTTCCAGCATGGTGGAGGTACTGTCTCCGTGTCCGACAAACTGGGGCGTTTCTCCCGTACAGGCGGTGGATATAATTGCAGATAAAATGATCCCATACTACCCGCTTGGAGAAATCAAGAATACGCTGCCTGACACTTTCCGCAAAAAAAAGGAAGGAGGCGCTCTATGACAGAAAAAACTTTTTTTACCGGCTCCGGCGGACAGGGTATTGTATCAATGGGAGAACTATGGGCATTCTGCGCCATGAAGGAAGGAAAAAACGTAACCTTCTTCCCGTTTTACGGCGCTGAAAAACGGGGCGGAACAGCCAGGGCAAACGTAATTATTTCGGATACAGAAATTGCAAGTCCTGTTATTTCCAGAGCCGATACAGTCGTAGTTATGAATCAGGACAGCATTGCCGCTGCAGAACACATTATAAAACCGCACGGTTTTATAATTATCAATTCAACACTTATTACAATGCCGCCTGTCAGGACAGATGTCAAAATCGTAAATATTCCTGCTACAGATCTAGCCAGAAAACTGGGAAATGACAAAACTGCGAATATGGTCATGGTCGGCGCTCTTGCCGCAGTAACAAAGGCCCTTGCACTAGTCGGGGCAGAGTCATTTTTTAAAGATCTTTTTTCCGAAGAAAAGCAGTATCTTGTTCCGATAAACAGCAGAGCAATAGCAGCAGGAAAAGAAGCAGCATACGGGGCTTAAGAACAAAACCTCACCCCTGGCCGAGGTTTTGTGTTCCTCTAAAAACAGTGCAGCCGGGATATAATACCCTTTCTACGCCCCAGAGAGCATGGTATTACCCCCTCTGCACGAATAAAATACTTATTATATTTAAACCCTAAAGTATATAACGGGACAAATCCTGATCTGCCACAAGCCCGTCGAGTTTCTCGTCAACATACTTCGCGTCGATGTTCACGATTTCCCCACTGTGTTCATCGGCACTGAAAGAAATATCGTCAAGCACTTTTTCCATAATCGTATGAAGACGGCGTGCACCGATATTCTCGCTGCGGCTGTTAACATCTTCTGCGAGAAAACTCATACGATCGATCGCATCAGCTGTAAAGTTGATTGTTACACCTTCTGTCGCAAGCAGCGCTGCATACTGCTTCGTAAGTGCATTCCGCGGCTCCGTAAGAATGCGCCGGAAATCCTCCTTTTTAAGAGCATCAAGCTCCACTCGCAGCGGGAAACGTCCCTGTAATTCCGGAATAAGATCGCTCGGTGCAGATATACTGAACGCACCGGCTGCAATAAACAGAATATGCGTTGTGTCTATAACACCGTATTTCGTATTTACATTGCTTCCTTCAACAATCGGAAGAATATCGCGCTGCACACCTTCACGGGAAACGTCCTGCCCGTGGCTTTCACTTTTTTTTGTTGCAATTTTATCTATCTCATCGATAAAAATAATACCGTTCTGCTGTACACGTTTCTTCGCCTCTTCTGCAACTTTATCAGGATCAATCATACCGTCGAGTACTTCTTCAGTGATTATCTTCCGTCCTTCGCGGATTGTTACTGTACGGCGTTTAGGTCTGTTACCTCCTGAAAGCATGCCTGCAATACTCTGCATACCGCTTTCAAAATCTTCCATGTTCCCACCGGCAATAATTTCCATATTAGGCATCTGAAACTGCGGATGTATAACAATTTCAACCTCACGGTCCTCAAGTTTCCCGTCTCGAAGCATCTGGCGGAACTTTCTGCGGGTAGAATCCTCATTATTCGTATCGTCCGCAGCTGATGCACCGTCAGTGACGTTTGTGGTGTCTACAACAGACTTACCGTCGGAAGCAGGGGTTGGTTTTATAACAGGACCGCCAAAAATATTTCCAAGTACAGCACCATCTTTTTTTTCATTTGCGCGTGCTCTGCGGTCTTTTCCTGATGTCCCGGGTAGAAGCAGATCAAGAAGCCTGTCCTCAACAACAGGTATACTCTTTTCGCGGAGCATTTCTTCCATTTCCGCTTTCACATCGTTATACCCCACTGCCATAAGGTCGCGTATCATCGACTCAACATCCCGTCCCACATAACCGATTTCAGTATACTTTGTCGCTTCTACTTTTAAAAACGGAGCACCACAAAGTTTTGCAAGACGGCGGGCAATTTCTGTTTTACCGACACCGGTCGGACCAATCATAAGTATATTCTTAGGAGCAACTTCATCCCGTATCTCTTCAGGAAGCTTCAGACGACGATAACGGTTCCGAAGTGCAATAGCAACTGCGCGTTTTGCCTTTGTCTGTCCGATAATATACTGATCAAGCTTTTCTACAATTTCCTTTGGTGTTAAATCAGAATGCACTTCCGGCAATGTCTTGTTTTCTTCCGGCATCACGCTTCCTCCACTATTACAGTATCGTTTGTATAAATGCATATTTTTCCTGCGATTGCAAGACTCTTTTCTGCTATTTCCTTTGCATTCATATCGGAGCAATCAAGGTATGCAAGCGCTGCAGAATATGCATAATTTCCGCCGCTGCCGATCGCACATACATTATTCTCCGGTTCAATAACATTACCGTCTCCGGAAATCAGCAGGATTTTGTCGCTGTTTGCAACAAGCAGTTCTGCCTCAAGTTTTTGAAGCGAACGTTCAGTACGCCACATCTTCGCAAGTTCTACCGCGGAACGCATAATATCACCGTTATATTCCTTGAGTTTCTCTTCGAACTTATCGAAAAGTGTAAATGCATCAGCTACAGAACCGGCAAATCCTGTAAGAATTTTACCGTCATATATTTTCCGGACTTTCCTTGCATTTCCTTTTACTACAGTATTACCTGCAGTGACTTGTCCATCACCTGCCATTGCAACTTTTCCGTCACGGCGCACAGCTATTACGGTCGTGCTGCGTATTTTTGGAAATTTTTTACTCATTATCTTTACCTCCATGGGGATGTGCTTTGTTGTAGATATCTATAAGACGTTCTGTCGTAATATGTGTATATCGCTGTGTCGTTGAAATGCTTGCATGTCCGAGAAGCTCCTGCACGACCCGTACATCAGCACCGGAAGAAAGCATCGCCGTAGCAAACGTATGCCGGAGTGCATGAGGCGATATATGATGATT
>JBAYAJ010000035.1:0-17940 GCA_041669845.1 Treponema sp. | reverse complement strand
CATTGCTCTCTGAAACAATCCTCCAGAATTATGAATAGCTTTTTTGCTACAGGATCCTGAAAATCGTCAACGGTGAGTTCCGCGCGCATAACCTTATATTGGTCAAGATCGGCAATGACTGCAAGAACAGCGCGTAATTCAGCATTTAGCTTTATATCCGCATTCTGTCTGTCTTTTGGTGTTAACTGCCGGATTTTTAAGCGTTCGCGGGCCTGATCACGGTTATCAAAGTCTTTCTTAACAGCCTCCGGCTTTAGATTAAATGCCTGACATAGTTGTTCCAGGCATGACTCTCTTTGTATATCGGATTGGAGCGAATCAACATAAGGGAAAAAAGCAAGAGAAGCTTTCGTTTTTCCCTCAGGTGTATCAACAGCATACTCCTGTCCCAGTTTAGACAATAGAAAGTCGCAATCCAAAATAGCACTGTTAACTTCATTTGTCAAGGTATCTGCACCAAAATTTACCATAATTTCTGCCGGATCTTTTCCTCCGGAGAGCCTGATTATCTTTACGGTAAAACCATGTGCACGGCACATAAGAATGGCACGCATAGTTGCATTCTGTCCAGCGCCATCACTGTCGAATGAAAGCAGTACGGTATCTGCAAAACCTTGTACTATTTTTAATTGATATTCCGTTAATGCTGTTCCTAGAGGAGCGACAGCATATGTGATTCCACATTGGTGATATGCAATACAGTCCATATATCCTTCACAGAAAATTACTTTTTTCTGTTCACGAATAGTATTTTTTGCGAAATTGAACGCATACAAAGTTTCTCCCTTCTTGTACTGGATAAGATCTCCTGAATTCAGATATTTTGGTCCCTCCCCATTGATGATTCGTCCTCCAAGGGCGACACATTGTCCCCGTCTGTTAAAAATCGGAAACATAAGTCGATCAGAAAAAAATGCTGAGTCAGAATACTTTTTGCTAAACAGACCTGAATTGTTGAGAAATTCATTACTGAAATTTTTTTTACGTAGGAAATTCCTGAGCCAGCGGCGGTCTGCAGGTGCATAGCCAAGCTTAAACTTATTGATTGTATCCATTGCAAGGCCTCGTCCTGTAATATATGCCAGTGCAGATTTTCCTCCGTCCGTCTGTGTCAGCAGATAATGAAAGAGAGACGCAGTGCGTTCATACAGGTCAATGTATTGATCTCTGAGGTCGTCATTATGCGAGTGTTCAAGAATTTCACCACCTGCATATTGGACTTCAATTCCAGCGCGTTTTGCAAGGGAATGAATTGCATCGGTATACGATATCTTTTCCATTTCCATGACAAACTTGATGACGTCTCCTCCCGCGTGGCATCCGAAACAATAATAGAATTTTTTGTCTCCATCCACATGGAAAGATGCGGTCTTTTCGTTATGAAAGGGACAACACCCCCACCAGTCGTTGCCACTTCTTCGGTCGAGTTTAGTATACTCTCCAATAATTGCAACAATGTCAGAAGAATTTTGTACTGATTCGACGGTCTGCTGCGAAATAAGTCCCGGCATTACGTTACCTTATTTTTTTGTATGATAGAGTGTGCCTTCTTTTATATGTTCACTAAAGTCGGTAGTAAATACATGACGGCCTGTATCAGGGTCAATAAGACGAAAATAATAATAATTTGTCTGCGCTGGTTCTGCTGCAGCCAAAAGAGCAGTCATTCCAGGATTTGAGATTGGTCCAGGCGGAATAGCTGCCCACTTATATGTGTTATAAGGACTGTTTGTTTCGAGGTCCTTATAGGTGATTACATCAGGATGTGGTTTTCCCTCTATTTCTGTAAGTATATATTCAATCGTAGCACATGAATATAATCCAATATTCTTTTTCATACGGTTCCGGAAGACGCTTGCAATAAGCGGAGCTTCACTGTCAATGCGGTATTCGCGTTCGATAATTGATGCAAGAATAACAGTCTGTTTGAAATCTTTTTGTGAAAGAGCTTCAAGAGTCGGAATTTTATCCACGTGTTTGAAAAAATTTTTTACCATGATGTCGGCTATATCGTGAGCATCTAACCCAGAGGTAAAAAAGTATGTATCTGGAAACAAATATCCTTCCAGTGTCTTTTCGCCGATATTGTATTTTGATATAAGCGTACTGTCTTTTGCCGCAGAAATAAAATCGGCTGCAGAACATATGCCGGCAGCCTCAAGCCGTTGTGCGGTTTTTGAGACTGTCAATCCTTCTGGAAATGATACCCGGATGTAATCCCCTTTACCGGAAGATACAAGTTTAAATATTTCCGCAGTATTCATGCTGCTTTTTATTTTGTAAATGCCGCTTTCCAGTCTGATAGTCCTGCACCCGGCAATTTTACCAAGTATGGGATAACGGGCAGCCAGATAGAAAATTTGACCGTTCCTTATAAGCTGTTTTTTTTCAAGAATATCTGCAAATGTCCGGATTTTCATTCCTGAAGGAACTTCGATCCGCTCAGTACGTTCATTTTTTTTTGATGTAATAGGAGTTGTTTCATATAAAAAAATACAAATCAACAGGCATACAATTAAAACTGGGACAAATATACTGATAATGACAATATGTGTATTTTTTTTCATGAATAAAATTTCTCCGCTTCGTCAATCGACATGGCATTATAGACGATATTCTCTATGGTTTTTGAAAAACCGACAAGTCCTGCTGGAATTTCAGCCTGATGTTTACGCAGAAAATATGCAAGCATTTCTGTTTCCTGCGGCGTAAAAGAATATGTAAAAGAAAGTGAATCTGTAGTTTTTGTAGAATTTTGTATCATAGCTGTATTTCCGAAGTCTCTGTGGCAAGATATATCTTTATTTCAGTATGTTCAATATATTCAGCATACCAACGGGCAGCAAGAAGAATAGAATTAAGTTTTTTATCGTCATACATTGGTTCGTGGTGAAAAAGATAAATAGATTTGATATTCCAATGCACGGCAAAATCGATTGCATAACAGAATGCCGAGTGTCCCCAGTTTTCTTTCTGATATGCCTCTGCAACAGTATACTGAGAGTCGAGAACGACACATTCTGCGTTTTCAAAAACGGCTGCACGTACAGGGGTACGGTCGAAGTCCTTCTGTGAAAGTTCTACATCTGTAGCATATACAAATTTTTTTCCGTTTTCAGTTAATGCATATGAATAGGAATTTCCAGGATGCGACATTTTGCAACAATTTATTTTGAGATTACCGATATTAAACGGTTCACCCGGAAAAATCGTATGAAAGTTAATCTTTTTTGTAAATGTATCAAATGATACGGGAAAATATGGCTTTTTCATCTGATCTTGGAGAAGACGTTTCGCCGCCGGAAATGCAGAATAGATATCTATCTTTATTTCTTGATTGTAAGCTGCATCGAAAAACGGAAGTCCCTGAAGATGATCCCAATGAAAATGAGACAGAAGAAGATTGTAATGATTGTTGGCAGGTTTACTCCCCTGTTTACCCATAACACGTAACCCAGAACCTGCATCAAGAACGATTTCTGTTCCGTCATCAGATTTGATTTCAACACAAGGGGTATTACCACCTGTTGTCCCGTACAGCCAAGAAGGAAGAGACGTAATGAAACGCTCGCGTGAATTCTGCGATTCAATATCCTTCTGTGTAATGCGCTGTACTACAGCAGTTATTTTTGCCTGAATTTGTAGGGGAGTTAGAGGTGTAGGAATAGAACCTCTAACTCCCCAGAAACTAATTTTCAATTATTTTTCCCTCTCGAATTATTTTTAAGATAATGAAGCGGTTCATTATGTTCATATAAAGAAAGCTGATTCATTATTTCATTTTTAGTCCATAATTTTCCAGTTCCGATTCCCGGACATGATTTTTTTTCATTATTCCAAAAAAAAATTCTGGAAAGAAGTCTCGTCCAGAAAGGGTATGTTGCACATTGAACCGGGCGCGCACCATATGCAGTACACCCGTTGTCCCAAAGTATACAGTCATATGCGTTTGTTTCCCTCAGGCAGAGCACGTTTGTTCCGTCATAATATGGAACCATACGGCAGTATTGCTCTACAAATTGATCTTCTGTCAAATTAAACCATAGACACAACTTTGTCAAATCTTCATGAGACAAAAACACAAACCCCGGTTCTATGCGGCAGCAATGAGAACAGCATGTACATGTAAAATGAAGACCGTTATCAAAAAAAGACATCAGTTATATTATAAATAGAAAAAAGACTGAAAGCAATGCTTTCAGTCTTTTTATAATGGGGAGTGAAGGATTCGGACCTACGAAGGCATAGCCAGCAGATTTACAGTCTGTCCCATTTGACCACTCTGGAAACTCCCCAGATATTTGTTCAAAATAAGCCGCCAGAGGGATTCGAACCCACGACCTCGAGATTACAAATCACGCGCTGCTACCAGCTGAGCTATAGCGGCATATCGAACGTGTTGCATAATAAATGAATCAGTTTTTTTTGTCAATAGCCTTTTATAAGTAAATTAAAAAAAGGTATATACTGGTTCATAACAACCTCATGCCATGAATATTTTTCATGAACATATGCAGCAGCCTGAACGATTATTCTATTAAAATATTCTGAATCTTTTTCTTTTTTCTCTATAAAACTGGAAAGTACCTGAGAAAGCATTTCCGGTGTGTTCGGACTGTATAGAAAGCCTGTAGTTCCGTCGATAATCTTCTTAAGACCACCAGTTGCATTTGCTATGGGTATAGTCCCGAATATTTGTGCGATGAAATCTTCTAATCCACACGGTTCAAAATAACTGGGCAGAACAATAAAGTCGGATACTGCAGAAGCCAGTCGCGCCATAGCACGATTGTATCCCTTGAAAAATACAATACTTCCGCCGGATAAGGAAGCAAGATTTTCCATACCATGTTCAAGTTCTGGTTCTCCCTGCCCTATTATAATGAATCTTGCGTTTTCATATGTACGGACAATTCTTTTTGCAGCCTCTGCAAGCACCAGAATTCCTTTCTGAGATACAATGCGTCCATGATACGAAAAGTAAACTGCTTTTTTGCTGCCACAGCAGGAGCGAATGTATCCCGAACGTTTAATACCTGTAAGGTAGCGGATATTCTGGGCATGAAGTTCATCTTCCTTTTCTGCTGCAAAATGAGCAAGGAAGAAGTCTCTGCAACGATATTTTCCTACAAGATCACCTTTTTCTGGATTATACGTAAATGGCAGCAGTGAAGTCGTACTGTGAGTAGGATTATAACGTTCATAGTCTATTCCGTTCGTAATACCTGTTATACGAATTCCCCGACGTGCAAAAATCTCGGATAAACCGTCTGTATCCTGATTATGAGCAGGATCCGAAAGTTCCTCTGCATATTGTGTTGAAACAGTCGTAAGAGCAGCACATCCAGCTGCAAGAAGAAACGGTTCAACTCTGTCACCATTCATAGCTCCACAAAGAATGGATTCTGGCAAATTCGTATATTGTTTTGCTTCTGCAATAGTAGCGAAGCTATGATGATAATAAGGACCTGCATTATGAATAGTAACAACACATTTCGTTTTTTTTAAAACAGGGATACCACTGTATACGATATATGACGGAAGAACTGCCGTTGAGGCATCTTCACAGAGAACAATATCAGGAGCCTCTGATTGTGAAATATTTCTGGCATATGATACGACCGCACGTTGAAATAATGTTTCAAGCAAGAGGGAATCGATATGACCTGTCCCCCTCTTATGGGATGGGTCATATTTTTCTTCGTCTTCTGTATATGTATAAACACCGAGTTTTTCAGAAAAATGCCGGTTCTTGATAAAAACAATCCGTATGTTAGTATGTAAAAGAGATGCTGTTGTAAATAAAACAGTTTCATCTATGCTGCAGATACGAAGAGAAACTGGATTACAAACATCCTGTTGTATATTTATTATTTCATCAAAATCTGTACAACCAAATTGAGGGATAAACAGCATAACATTATTTCCGCATAGGGCAAGTTCCTCACATAGTGAACGTGCGACATTTTTTACACCGCCGGCTTCTGCTATACCGGCAAATTCCATAGACACCATCCAGATATTCATTTTTATTTCTCCGCAAAATCGAGGCGTAGTTTTTCTGCTCCCCGTATGTAGACGTGATGCAGTTCTCTTCCGACCGTCAGGTATACAGTTACGAGTACGCGTATTGTTTTCGGGAGCATATGTTCTGTAACTGGTTCCTGACTGCAGAACAATGCACAACGAGAAACATCAAGACTGCATTTACCTTTTCGGAGTGCTGCAGCGGGATTAAGGGCCGTAAGATCGGAGGTAATTGTAAACTGTATTGAAACAATATTTTCCGGTAAAACAGCGTTGAGTGTAAAAAGTCTGCTGCACATAACGCATACAGCATCCATAATCGATTCTGTGCTGTTATCTGCACACACAGCTCCGCGTAATCCATAGAGTCTGATATTTGTATTCATTATTGTCTTCCTGAAAAAAGATTCTGTAGTTCGGGAAATTGCTGTAGCAGCTCGTTTACCTTTTCTTTACGCGCTGAAGCCCGTTCCCTCTGCTGTTTTAGTTCTGCAATATAAGTATCCCGTGCACTATTGTACAGTGTACGATCTGGTAACTTTGAGGAAATAATGGAGAAATCTGTAAATATAATATATGGCCAGTCTTCAGCTGCTGCGATGCCATTGAGAATGTCATCTGATTTTAATGATTCAGGACGGAACGATGGATTTTCAGTTATTTTGTCTAAAATAAAGACCGCCGCCTTATTTGCAAGAGCCGAATAAGCTGAGTCAAGATATGAATTCAGACTGTCTGAATCTGATACGATACCATTTTTTACAAGTTCTGCAATATCAGCCGGCACAGCTTTTCCGGAAATGGAAAAGTCAAACCTGTATGAGAAATCGGAATGAATATTGAACACCGCACTGTATACGTCTGCTGAAGGAAGTGTCCCATGTATACTTTTGGTTTCAATATATGGCTTGAGACTAAACAGTCTGAGTTCTGCATTTGTCGGAATCAGACACTCCCAGTGCCAGGTAAACTTTCCAGGAAGAACAGGGTCAGTATTTACTCCGCTTGTTTTTGAAATAAGTATACCGCATTTTCCTGCTCCAACCTTAAATTGTGTCCAGCCAAGAAAAAAGACAAATCCGGTGAAAATAATTACTATAAGTATTTCTGCAATTTTTTTTTTCTTCATCACTCTTGAATCCTCTTGATGCATGAACATTCTGTTTGTAGTATAATTACATACTTGTTACAAGTATATAATTTTTTACCCACAGACGGCAAGGTATTGTTTTATGGACAAAAAAAAAGAAAAAAAAACGCTTTTATACCGGATTTTAGACCGTACAGTATTATTTCTCACTCTTTTTCTTTCTTCTCTGATTTTTTTCTATATTTTGGGAAATTATCAGGATTTTATAGACAAAAATCAGAATCTTATACTATATATTGCTACAATTACAGCTATTCTGCTCATTTTCTTTTCTGCAGATGGATTAATTATCTCTGTATTACTGTTTTTCAGAAAGAATACAGCACGATACCGCCAGCATGTTTTTACTTTTGTTTTGATGGCATTGGCGTTTATCTACGGTTTTGTTTTGATGTTTGTAACGCGTATTATTGATTTTCTTTCAGAAGGAATCTGACTTCAGCCGTATACGGAATGATGAGCAGAACTGGCATTCCGTAAGCGGAAATGGTCACAGGTTTCTCCGACTCTGCATATTCATCGGAAATTCTGTTGCTTAGACTTGGCATACCTTCTACGCGGAATACGTTGCTTTCCCATTTTAAGCCGTTGGATACGAGCGTGCCTCCTGTACGTGATACTGTCGTACGGGCAACAGATACCGTTTGGTCTTTTGTAAGATGTGAGATTTCAACTGTCGTTCCATCAGCAACATAGTAAAGCGCCTGTGAAGACAGCAGCCATACCTGGGCATGGTGAACAGAAGAAAACGTATCATATATAGCAAGCAGGTGATCAAGTCTGCCTCCGTCTCCTCCTACCAGTGTGATGAACGGTACAGCCCTCTGTTTTTCTGCGATTTTGTATGCGCGGTCAAATGCAAGCTCTGTATCAGTCCAGTCTTTATCGGAAGGGAAGCGCTCTACTATACCGGCAGGATATTGAATAAGTATATCTTTGTTTGAAAGACTGTCAAAATCTCCAAGAATTTTCTGAGGGGTAAAATCAATTCTGTCGGCATAAAAATCAGCATAACGTCGTATTGTATCAAGTCCGGAATCTGCAGCAATGACATACTGCGGAATATGTGTTTGCCAGTACATTGTTGTAACAGATGGATCAGGATATGCACCACCTGTAAAAATTGCTATATGTATGGACTTTTTCGGCAGTAAAAAATTATAATCAGCCATATATGAATAGTACCACTAAAGTTGTAAAAATTCCTGCCGTTCTCAAAAAAATGCACGAAATACTTGCCTCCGGTGGATTTAAATCATATCTCGTCGGCGGCGCTGTACGCGATATGATTATGGGAAAAACCCCACACGATTACGATGTAGCGACTGATGCAAGTCCGCGGAATGTAATGAAACTTTTCCCCAGAGTAATTCCTACCGGAATAGAACACGGTACAGTGACGGTGCTTCTTATGGGATACAGTATAGAAATTACGACGTTCCGTACAGAAAGTGGATACAGTGATGGTCGTCATCCCGACAGTATTGAATATGCGGCTACAATTGAGGAAGATCTGTCGCGACGTGACTTTACCATGAATGCTATAGCAGTAGATATTGCAGAAGGTACAATTGTTGACCCGTTTTCCGGACGTAGAGATATAAAGGCAAAACTGATACGCACAGTGGGAAATGCTCATGATCGTTTTTGTGAAGACGGTCTTAGGCCTGTTCGGGCACTCCGGTTTGCGGCACAATTAAATTTTAGTATAGAAAAAGATACATATTTAAATATTTTTGAACCAAAAACACTTTCTGTTGTAAGTAAAATATCGATAGAACGTTTTCGTGATGAATTTACAAAAATGCTTGCATCAAAAAAACCTTCTATTGGTTTAAAAATGATGGAAGAGACAGGGGTAATGAATTTGTTTATTCCAGAGTTTATTCCGTGCAGAAACTGTGTGCAGAAAGACATACGAGGATTTCATGAGTTTGATGTACTTGACCACCTTTTTTATGCATGCGATGGTGCACCACAAGACAACCTTGTTGTTCGTCTTGCAGCTTTATTTCACGACATCGGTAAGCCTTCTGTAAAAAAAGTCGAACAAACAGATGCAGGTAATGTAAATACCTTCTACAATCATGAACAAAAAGGTGCTGCTATAACAAAGACCATTCTTACCCGGCTCCGTTATCCGGCGAAAATCATAAATGATGTCACACATTTGGTAAAAGAACATATGTTTCATTATGAAAGTAACTGGAGCGATTCCGCTGTCCGTCGCTTTATTGTCAGAGTAGGAATTGAATATCTTGATGATTTGTTTGATTTACGTCTTGCAGATATTTTCGGCATGCACGGTGTACCGGTGCGTGTACACGACAGCGCGGCAGGCATGAATCTTATCGAACTAAAAGATAGAATAGCAGAAGTGTCAACAAAAAAATATGTAATAAGTCTGAAAGAACTTGCTATAAGCGGGAAAGATCTTATAGCAGCTGGTATTCCTGCAGGAAAGGAACTGGGAAGAATTCTTAATGAACTTTTCAGCACAGTTCTGGATGATCCTGCGCAGAATACCAGAGAAACATTATTAATGATTGCAAGAAATATCTATAATAATAATCGAAAAGAATAAGTGTGCATTAAATTTCCATATTCATAACATGACGGACTTCATCAAGCGTTTTAACCGCTATTTGGCGGGCAGCTTTTGCACCATCAAGGAGAACCTGCCGTATATATGCCGGATCCGCCTCAAGTCGTTTCCGTTCCGCACGTAACGGGTGAAGCTCTGCGTTAAGAGCCTGTGTAAGTTCTGACTTAAGTTTTCCTCCGCCACCATCACCGATTCGTGCAGCAACAGCTTCAGGTGTTTCTTTTGTGCACAGAGAAATGAGCATGAGCAGATTTGCAACTTCCGGTCTGTTTACGGGATCATATGTTATGGTGCGTTCTGCATCTGTTTTTGCTTTTTTAATAAGAGCTGCTGTTTCATCTTCTGATGCACAGAGCATGATGGCGTTGCCCCTGCTTTTACTCATTTTTTGTTCACCGTCGAGACCTTTGATATTCGGAGTCTTTGAGAGCAGCGCATACGGTTCGGGAAACACAGGCTTCTGATCTATACAGAATTTTTCATTGAACTTGCGTGCAATTTTGCGCGTAAGTTCAAGGTGTGGAAGCTGGTCTTTCCCGACGGGAACAACGTTGCCTTTACAGAAAAGAATATCACATGCCTGATGAACCGGGTATGTATACATACCCGCGTTAACATTCGTTATGCCTGCAGATTGTATTTCTTCTTTTACTGTCGGGTTACGGGAAAGTTCTGCATTCGACACAAGTGTAAGAAACGGAATCATAAGCTGATTACATTCCGGTACATAGCTGTGCGGATAGATAATAACATTCTTTCCCGGTTTTATACCTGCTGCAAGATAATCGATTACAAGTTGTTTTGTATTTTGACTTATTTCCTGATATGCATCATGATCCGTAAGCACCTGATAGTCTGCTATAAGAATCATAGAAGGGACGCCAAGATTCTGGAGACGAACCCGGTTCTGCAGTGAGCCAAAATAATGACCTATATGGAGCCGGCCTGTCGGACGATCACCTGTGAGCACACGGTATTTTTGAGGATTTACCAGAATATCAGCCTCAATTTTTTTGCTCATTTCAAGAGCTGCTTCATATGTTCCGTTTAATTCATCTGGCATGACTTATTTCCTTTTCAATAAATATTTACATATACAGTATCACACAATGTTTTTTTTTGCTATATGTGATATACTGTACATCACATAAAAAGATATGAGTGAAAAAGAAGCAGTAAAAGTATTCCAGGAATGGCTTGATGGTTATCTCGATTTTGAACGCCTTCCGCAGAAAAATATATTCTGGCTCGACACAATAAAATTTTTGTGCAAAAGATTTGGAAATCCGCAGAATGCCTCTCCCTGTTTTCATGTTGCAGGTTCAAAAGGAAAAGGTTCTGTTTCAAAAATGATAGCGTGTATTCTAGAAGAAGCTGGTCTGTCCTGCGGATTATATACGTCTCCGCATATAATTGATTTCCGAGAACGGATAGGTACGGCACTTGATTTTTTTCCTGAAAGCATCTACGAGTCGGCTATCAGAGAGATGGTTCCTCGTATTGAATCAATAATTCCTGAAGAACTTCCGGGCGGTCGTTCAATTACATGGTTTGAAATCGTGACTTTGTTTGCTTTTCTCTGTTTCAGACATGCAAAAGTTGATTATTCTGTATATGAAGTAGGAATGGGGGGACGTCTTGATGCAACGAACGTTGTGACCCCCAGAGTATGCTGTATAACGCCGATAGAACTTGAGCATACAGAATATCTTGGCGATACACTTGAAAAAATTGCAGGTGAAAAGGCTGGTATCATCAAGAAAGATGTTCCTGTTATCGTCGCTGCTCAGCAGACGGAAGCCGTACGCGATGTTTTTCGAAAAAAAGCAGCAGAAATTGGAACAGTGTGTAATTTTGTAGACGACTTAACAACATCTATTGATTATTCGTATTCTACAGGATATGTTTCAGCAGCAGAATCTGGAGGCAGAATTACATGTGGAATGCACGTACACATTGAAAGTAATCTTTTTACCCGGCCTGTTGATACCGTATTGCAGCTTCTTGGATCAATACAAGCAAGAAACGCAGCACAAGCCGCATTTGCAGTAAAAACAGTATTTCCCAATATAAATGAATCAGTCATAGAAAAAGGGTTATCAAAAGCTGTCCTTCCCGGCCGGTTTGAAATAACATATACCAAAAAGTATCCAAAACTAAATTATCTTATTCTCGACGGTGCTCATACGGTAAACAGTATACGATACACAATCGAAACTCTAAAAAAACTTTTTGCCGGCAGCACTTTGCATCTGCTTTTTGCATGCGCTGCAGACAAAGATGTGCTGGACATTGCACCTCTATTTAAAGGTCTGTTTTCGCATATCACGCTTACACGACCGGGAGGGACAAAGCACTCCGATATTGAAAAAGAGAAGTCGGCTTTTACAGGCGCGTGTCTGACATTTACAGCTGACACAGACTTTTCACAAGCAATACCTGCCGCCCTGTTACAGGCAGAAAACAAAAATGCAGTGCTGCTTGTTACAGGATCATTCTATCTTGTTGCAGAGGTGAAAAAATATATAAACTAACATAATGGAGAATTACTGGTAAAATCTGTCCGTTTTATGTAAACTCGTAATTTACCAAATAACGCGTGGAACCCGCTTTGTAATACCCGTCATGATTTCATATGCGATCGTACCAGTTCTCCGTGCGATATCTTCCGCATCCTGAAGCGCACCAGAGTTCTTCGGACCAAAAAAAACTGCTTTATCCCACCGATGTACGTCGGGATTATTTTTTCCAATGTCCACCATACACTGATCCATGCATATTCTTCCGACGACAGAATATGATTTCCCATTAATAGCAACAGTGAGACCGGGAGAAAAATGCCGTAAAAGCCCGTCAGCATATCCTATAGGTAGCACTGCAATGTCTGTGTCCCGATCTGCAACCCATGTGCGGCCGTAGGAAACAGATTTTCCCGCTCGGAATGGACGGATTGCGACAATTTCTGATTCGAGAGACATAACAGGTTCCAGTTCGCATGTTGTCCCTTTTGCAACAAAATACTCACGGTTGATTTGTCCTGCATAATAACCGTACGTAATGATACCGGAACGTACCATGTCCAGTTGCATTTCCGGATGATCAAGCAGCACAGCTGACGCGGCGCAATGACATATACCCGGTTCAATTCCTGCCGCTTTTATTGTGTTTACAGCCGACACAAATGTATCAAATTGCATCTTTGTGTAAATGCGGTCTTCATCGTTTATTCCATCAGCTGATGAACAGTGTGTGCATACGCCACCGAGAGACAGATGTGTGGAACGTGTTATCAACGATGCAGCTTCCACTGCATCTTCCGGCAGACAGCCTATTCGTCCCATACCGGTATCAACTGCCAGGTGTACGGGAAATTTTGATTTTTCATTGAATCTTCCTGCTGCCTTATCAAACGACAGAATGTATTCTCTGTCAAACACGAGCGGAGTGATATTATGCTTTACAACAGACTCCATTTCATCTTTTGTGCAAAGACTGAGCATAAGAATCGGGCATGAAATGCCGTTTTCGCGTAGTTCTATGCCTTCATCGACAGTAGCAACTGCAAGACAGAAAGCACCGCATTCAAGCGCGGTACGTGCAGTAAAGACTGCACCACACCCATACCCGTCAGCCTTTACCGCAATGCACAGTTTTGTCTGAGGCCGTTTTATAAATGAACGGATTACTCCGATGTTATGTTTTAAATTATCACCATAAATTACAGCACGTGTACATCTCATAGAATATAATTCTAGGTTTATAACACATTTTTATCAATACCGTTTAAAAAATTATTGAGATTTTCTTAGAAACGAGGTATAATAATGTCATTATATATTATAAAGTAGTCAAGGCAAACTATGAAAAAGATTCTTTATTTTAAGAAGTATTTTGTTTTTACATGGTGTATATGTGCATTGTTCTGCTCATGTACTACAATGAAAGTACAGAAAGAAACAGCAGGGAAAAAAACGGATGTTTTAAATGTAATTGAAAAAAATAAAATTACATCGTTGTCAAATGAAACAGATTCCGACAGTGCAAAAAAACGGGCGTCTCAAGCTGCTGAACAGCAATTTAAAGAAAAAATTGCCGGTATTGATTTTTCAATCAAATCGTCACCGAAAAAGACTTTAAAAAACACTGCATTTACTTCGGCATATGTTGTAGAAGTTATTGACGCTTCGAAAAATCCTGTTCCTGATTTTTCTGTTACAATTTCATATCCCGTATCCCGTATCAACGATTCAATCGCATACGAAACAAAAACGTTCAGTACAGGTGCTGACGGATTAATTACATTTATGCCGGAAGTGCCGGAATTTTCCTTTGATGATAAAATAACATTTTATCCCACTCCTGTAAGTTCTGCCCCCTCGATTATGCAGACGGCATATGCTGCAGGCATTACTGCTTCTTACAAAGTTCTGACAGATTATCTTCATAAACCCGGCGTTATTTATGTTTTTGATTTTAATGAAAATAATAACCCGGGTACCAATTCTCAGTATCTTCTAAAAGAACTTATCAATTCAGGAGTGCGTGTCGGTAACTCTCCAATTCCAACTTCCAATTATCTTTCTCAATCTATTGAATCATTGTACAAGGCGACATACAAAATAGTCGGAAATGCGTATTCATTCATGATCTGTGGTTCTATCAAATATGCAAAAAAAGTACAAACAGATGAAAATGGAAAATATGTCTGCCAGCTTGTTGCAGATATACGGTGTGTTGATATGAAAAATGGTTCTGTTATATATTCGACACAACAGACGGAGACTGCTGCTGCAGAATCAAAATACAAAGCAGTAGATACCTGCAGAAAACTTCTTGCAGAAAAAACAGCCCATGCTATCTTATATGGTATGTAGGTAAAAGATTTATATTTTTTATAAGGAAAACAGAATGATTTACACAGACACACGGGATAAAACTGTAAAAACTGATTTTCGTACCGCTGTTATGAACGGTATGAATTCAAAAACAGGTGGATTGTATATTCCTGTATCATTTCCGAAACTTGATTCGTCGTTTGTAAATAAAAACCCGGCACCTACTTTTCGCGACACAGCGCTAAAAATGGCCCTGCCCTATGTTGAAGGAGAAATCTCCGTCAATGAACTTACTGGCATTATAGAAGATGCATATCCATTTTCTCCCAAGATTGTCCCACTTGATTCTATTACATATGTTCTTGAATTGTTTCACGGACCGACATGTGCGTTTAAAGATTTTGGTGCTCGTTTTATGGCGCGTGTTATGTCATACTTTAACCGCAGTGAAAACGAAACACTTCATATTCTTGTAGCAACATCAGGAGATACTGGTAGTGCTGTTGGCAGCGCGTTTCATAATGTTTCCGGACTTGATGTTACAATCCTTTATCCAGAGGGAAAAGTCAGTCTGCTTCAGGAAAAACAACTTTCGACATTCACGGGTAATGTACGCGCACTTAAGATTCACGGTACCTTTGACGATTGCCAGAAACTTGTTAAGACTGCATTTACCGACGACGAACTTCGTAAAACACTTCGTCTTTCATCTGCAAATTCCATCAATATAGCCCGTCTTTTACCACAGAGTTTCTATTATATGTATTCAGCTCTTGCTGTACGGGATCGGTGTGTTCTTGACAATAAAATCGACAATCCATCTATTATTATGGTTGTACCATCTGGGAATTTCGGAAACCTTACGTCCGGTCTTATAGCCCGGGAAATGGGCGCTCCTATTGAAGGATTTGTTGCCGCAACTAATACAAACCGTACTATTCCCGACTGGATCGCTACAGGGAACTATAAAGCACGTCCATCGATTGAAACATACGCTAATGCAATGGATGTTGGTGCACCAAGCAATTATGAACGTATAGTTGCAATGTACACACTTGATCAGGTGCGTCATCTTTTTGCATCGTATTGGCTTGATAATGACGGCATTATCAAGGCAATTAAATCATGTTATGACCGGACCGGTTATATTATTGATCCTCACGGTTCAATCGGCTGGAAGGCATGGGATGATATACGCAGTGGATCAATGGAAAATCTTATAGGTGGATTATCCAACAGCTATGAAAAGCCGGGCCTTACTCCGAATGTACCAGATTGGGCACAGAAAATTGTCGAAAAAAAATCAGTTGGTATTCTTCTTGAGACTGCAGAACCGGCAAAGTTCGGTTCAACTGTTTCATCTGCAATTGGCCGCGAACCTTCCATTCCTGCAAGACTTGCAGAAGTACTGAAACTGGAGGACCATGCTGTTCCGATGCCTAATGATTATTCGCAGTTCAAATCATGGCTGCTTAACAATCTGTAAATAAAACTTTTTTTGGGTCTGGAATAGAAAAACAAACAAAAATTTCTTATGTAAAAAAAGGACGACACCTCAGCGGGGGTGTCGTCCTTTTTTTACATATTGGCGTACTGTTGTGTTTTATCGTTCAAATGCTCTATTGGAATACCAGCCTCCCGAAACATTTCAATAGAATCCATCTCATCGTGGTAATGCATCTCACACACTACCCGTTTTATTCCACAGTTTATAATAAGCATTGCGCATGTGCGGCATGGTGTCATCTTACAGTAGACTGTCGCACCGTCTATGGCAATACCACGCTTTGCAGCCTGACAGATAGCGTTCTGTTCTGCATGTACTGTACGAACACAGTGTTGGGAAATTGTACCATCGGAATGAATGACTTTTCTCATTAAATGTCCGACGTCATCACAATGCGGCAGACCAGCCGGAGACCCCACATAACCTGTAACCAGAATCTGATTATCTCTTGCAATCACGCATCCCGATCTTCCCCTGTCGCAGGTTGCCCGCTTTGCAACTGTCCTGCAGACTTCCATAAAATACTCGTCCCATGTAGGGCGTTTATATTTTCCGCCACTTTTTATTTCATCTGCCATAATGATTACTTCGACATCACAGCATCGACAACAATTTTTGCAACAAAAATGACAAATAATACCCAGGTAACAGCGGAGATGTCCCTGAATTTCCGAATTGCAGTTTTACAGATAACATAGCTGATAACCCCCCATGAAATGCCCGTTGCAATACTGTATGAAAAAGGCATTGTCATGATTGCAATAAATGCAGGAATCCCTTCGGTCGGATCTTTAAACTCTATACCTGTTACAGCTTTCATCATCATATATCCGACAATAATAAGAGCTGGAGCTGTTGCTGCACTCGGAACAAGCAGAAACAACGGGCTCAGGAATAATGCAAGGAAAAAAAGGACTGCCGTTGTAACAGATGTAAGACCAGTGCGTCCACCCTCTGCAACACCTGATGTACTTTCGACATAACTGGTGACAGTTGAAGTACCAAGCATTGCTCCAGCTACTGTTCCGATTGCATCAGCTAAAAGTGCCTGATTTACATTTTTTATGTTTCCATTCTTATCTTTGAGATTGCTTTGCTCTGCTACTCCCATAAGAGTACCAATTGTATCAAACATATCGACAAAAAGAAATGTAAAGAACACTGTAAAGAATTTCAGTGAAATAATATTGCTGAAATCAAATTTGCAGAAAAGTGGCGCAGCCGGAAGAGAAATCGGAGAAAATCCTGCCGGAATTTTTGTAATTCCGAGCGGAATTCCGATGGTTGTCGTTGCAATGATTCCGATGATTATTGCTCCCGGAACTTTACAGCAGAGAAGAACGACTGTAATAATCAGACCAATAATGGTAACAAGGGCAGCGTTTTTCAGAGGAACAAATCCGATAATTGTTCCTGTACTTCCTGAAACAATACCACCGTCTGCAAGTCCGATCAGGGTAATAAAAAGGCCAATGCCTACAGCAACGGCTTTTTTCAAATTCGATGGAATCGCTTTAATAATAGCTTCCCGAACTTTGCAGAGCGAGAGAACAATGAAAAGAATACCTTCAATAAAAACGGCAGTAAGTGCAGTCTGCCATGAATAGCCCATCCCTATAACGACGGTATAGGTAAAGAATGCATTAAGCCCCATTCCAGGAGCAAGTGCTACAGGAAGGTTTGCCATGAATGCCATAACGAGCGTTGCAATTCCGGAAGAAACAGCAGTAGCCGTAAAGACTCCGCCTGCATTCATGTGTGCCTGACTGAGCATTGCAGGGTTTACAGAAAGAATATATGCCATTGCAAGAAATGT
>JBAYAJ010000034.1:0-18249 GCA_041669845.1 Treponema sp. | reverse complement strand
TAATCTGATCAATTGAACTCATGTAAGAGAAGCCTTATTACGAATTATCTTTGCCTGCAGATATTTTTCTGATTCACCATCAAATTTTTCTTCGTTATCAAGAGAAATACAATATCCGTGAAATACGACATGATCTTCGAGCTGAACTTTGTGGGAAATAATATCGCCTATTACAACCGCAGACGAAAGCAGCGTTACTCCCTCCCTGGCAATTACATCACCAAGAACTATACCACCTATAATCGCCGATTTTGCATTCACGTTTCCCCGCAAACGCGCTTTTTCACCAATAATTACGTTGCCGTCTGTTTCCAGACTACCGTTAATATCACCATCAATACGTATAAAACCGTTTACATGCAGATTACCAGTAACAACAGAACCATTGCCTATAAGTGTGTTAATTGAAATATCATCAGAATGTAATGACATACAGACCTGCTAGTCAGAAAGCTTAACGTTGATATACTTGGCAGGATCAACAACGTCAGAACCGATATGTACTTCATAATGAAGATGAGGACCTGTCGTAATACCGGTATTACCTACATAGCCGATAACTTCCCGCTGCGATACAAACTGCCCTTTCGATACAATGGAATACATCATATGAGCATATCGTGTATAAATACCATGTTTATGTTTAATAATAACATAATTTCCGAAACTTGCATCGTAACCGACGGTGACAACCTGTCCATTTGCAGTCGCAATAATCGGATCCCCTGAGCGGTATGTCGAAAAATCAAGTCCTTTATGAATGTACCATTGTCCGGTAATAGGATGAACACTTGGACCGAAGGCCATAGAAATATGTGCATTCGGATTACTTATCGGCCAGATACTTGGAATTTCCGTAAACAGCGAATTTTGGTTTTCAAGCATTTTACCGATTTGTTCTACAGGCTGAACTGCATTTTCAAGGTAAGACGTAAGTTCTTTTACATCGACAGTTTCCTTCAGGGAACCCGTAACGCTTTCCTTTGTATTAAAGAGAGATGAAAGATCACTACCGGAAACAGAAGCCTGTGACACCTGGCCGCTTTCACTAATACCAAGAAGTGAAAGAGACTGCGACAAAGATGTCTGAAAACGCTTTGCAGCCTGAAGCAGATTTGTATTTTCATCCCGAAGTTCATCAAGACTCGCCTGTGTTTCACGATTTTTTGATGTAAGCTTTGAAATCTCTGCACTGGTACCTGCAGCCCTGCGGTCAAAATAGAAAAATGACGATATAATTCCAAATATAAGAATAATACCCAGCCCCAGCGAAAATACATTGGTTTGAAAATTAATTACCTTTTCCTGTGAATGAGGCACGATCATTATCGTGAGCTTATTGTCCAGGAATTTAAATACATGAAGTACTGCATTTTCTATCATATGAAAAAAAGATAAAAAAGCAGCATGTACTTTTGATGCGAACGATTTTTCTATTTTTTTATATTTTTGTGTCCGGGCCACAGCAATATCCTTGTCTATATTTAAAATAAATCATGAGATACTAGTCATATAACATAGTATATCATAGTAAATCATTGCCTGTCAAACAAATATAAGTTGACTTCATCAGCAACCTGTGTTATCTTTAACAGTATCGGGATGTTTCCGATCCTTTATTACTTACTAGGAAGAAAAGCCATGCAATTTTTTGATACTCATGCCCATATCGGGCTGATCTACGATGATCCTATTGAACAGTTACGCGTTATTCAGCAGGCAAAACAGGCCGGTGTAACTCGTATTGTCTCTATTAACAACAGCCTCCATGACTTTACCCGTGTGTACAACAATCTCAAAGTCGTCCCCGGTATTTATCATGCAGTAGGTGTTGCTCCATCTGAAGTGACAAATCCGGGGAAGGATTATGCTGCAGTTATAGAAGAAAACCTTAAACTTCCGAATGTTGTGGCAGTGGGAGAGACAGGCCTTGACTATTTTAAACAGTTCGGCGACAAACACACACAAATTGAATTGTTCATCACACAGCTGGAAATTGCCCGTAAACACAATCTTCCGGTTATCATTCACAACCGCGATGCCGGTAAAGATATATTTGATGTACTTTCAGAACGTATCTCAGACGCAGGTGCAATTTTCCACTGCTATTCGGAGGACGCGGTATATGCAAAAAAATGTCTTGACGCAGGTTTAAATGTCTGGTTTTCTTTCGCCGGAAATCTTACCTACAGAAACGCACGTAACCTCCATGAAACAGTTCTCAACATACCACTTGACCGCATCCTTATTGAAACGGAAAGTCCGTTCATGATTCCTGCAGAATACCGTGAAAAAAAGCGCACAATGCCTGCATATATCACATCAACAGCGCATTTCCTTGCGGATTTACTCGAAATGGATCTTGAAAAGCTCTGTGAACAGTTGTGGAAAAACAGCTGTAAAGTATTTAAGCTGCCTGAATAAATGCTGTATCACGGAGTAAAAATAGGTTCTCTCAAGCTGAAGGGTAATATATTTCTGGCACCAGTTGCTGGATACACCGACAGAGCATTCCGGACCGTATGTGTAGAACACGGTGCAGCTTTTACATATACTGAAATGGTATCTGCAGAAGCTCTTGTCCGGGGAAATAATAAAACCTCAGCACTCATGAACCGTGCAGAAAATGAAAAATCATATGCGGTGCAGATTTTCGGAGGAGAAGGCGAAGTCATGGCAAAAGCAGCACGCATTGTACGTGATAAGACGTCCTGCGAATGTATCGATATAAACTGTGGCTGCCCCGTTCCTAAAATAATCAAAACGGGAGCAGGTTCAGCCCTTACCCGGGATCCAGACAGACTTTACACTGTTACAAAAGCTGTCGTAGATTCCGTAGAAGGTAAAATACCGGTAACCGTAAAAATACGTTCCGGTTGGGATGCTGAAACAATAACATGGAAGGAAGCAGCAGATGCTGCCCTTAGTGCAGGCATTTCTGCCATAACGATACATCCGCGTACACGTGCACAGGGTTACGAAGGAAAAGCAGACTGGGCAATAATGAAGGAGCTTGTCACCCGCATCGCCGGCCGTATACCCGTATTCGGTTCGGGAGATCTTTTTACACCGGAAGATGCACAGGCAATGATCAGTCAGACAGGATGTAGTGCTGTTATGTTCGCGAGGGGAGCTATGGGAAACCCATTCATTTTCACAGAAACAAAACAACTGTTAGAGACAGGTGTATATAGCATAGTCAACACAGAAGAACGCATCCAGACCGGATTTCGTGAACTTTCTCTGCTGATCAACGATCTCGGAGAAGAATATGCATGTAAAGAAATGCGGAAAAGGTTTTGTGCATACACAAAAGGTATTAAAGGAAGTGCAGAAATCAGACTGCAGCTGGTACATGCTTCGACTTCTGCAGATTATCACAGAATATTGAACACTATTCAATATTATTCATAGTATTGAATAGATAAAGATGTAAGGCTAGAATAGTATATGTTTTTTTTACAGGCTATTGCAGATTTCTTTGAATCAATCTTCAATAAATCTTCTCCTGAAGTACAGAAACGTATGCAGATTAAAAAACTGGAAACTGACATCCGTACATTCCAGCCTGTGCTGTATCGGAACGGTAATCTTTTACCGAATTTCGGAGAAGCAATCAAAATCCTGTCCATTAATTCAAAACCACTCGACGATTTATTTTCGACAACCATCGGAGGTAATGATATTCCCCGGCGGCAACGCTTTGAGGCACAACTGGTTCTTACAGGTTTCACAATAGAAGAACAACAAAACGTTGAATCTCTTTTATACCAAAACAGAAAAACAGCAGTACAGTCTTCGGACCAACCTGAAAACTATATTTTTGAACGGCAGCACCGGATACTTGATAAAATCATAAAATCGTTAAATGGAGATTCCTTCAAACGGATGGACAAAGATATTACAGCCGTTCATCAGCTTGCAGATTTATGTAAATTCAATTTTATTGCTATTCTCCAAATATTTGATAATAATTTCTCAACTGTTGATATTTCATACGAATCATCGTATCAGGAAATTCCACTTGCCCGTATCGGCAACACACTTGAAGATTTATACTATCAGGCTGCAGGTTTAAACATTAACAGGGCAGTTGCAAATGCTGTATTAGCACTTGCGCAGCTCAAAAACAATGGGACACTTTCTTCGCAGCGAAGTAGAAACTATATCGAAAATATAAAAAAAATCGCATATGTCCTTACACACATTCTCCCGCCGGATCACCTTCTGGCATTGATACGGGTCTACAAAGAGAGCCCTGGATATATGCCTAAAACAGCGGAGTATCATGAATCAGCCAGGCAGAATTTTGCAAACAGGTTACAGCAGCAGTATCATGCAGATGAGCAGCGGATTAAGACGGAAATAAAAGACCAACGGATAGGCAGTGAACTTCAAAAATTATTTAATGGGGCACCGCTGGCAATACTGAACGGTTACGATAACAGCATGAATGATAAATTACAGACAAATTCCGCGCTTGCATTCTCGTGGATTACACCACTGCAAATCCTGAAGACGTTTCTGCAGTTCTATTTACCGGAATCGATACAGTCTCTTATAAATGATATAGTAGTAGAAGGTTTTTTTAATAATTCTGCGCGCAAGACGAAATTTGCAGCTGTCGTCTATTCAGCTCTTGAATGTCCGGAAATGATTCAGAGTTTTGAGGATTCATTTAAACGTGGAAAACAAAATGATGTCTCTGTCCTGGAAGGATACATACGAGACAGCCACAAAGACTCAGATTTTTACGGTAAAATGGAAACTATGGTTGAAAAAGCAAATAATGCTGCACAAAAACTTGTCCAGGAAGAAACGAATCATCTGAACGGGCTTTATATCGAGCTGGGGGAACTCCTTGCTGACGCAAAAAAACCGACATCGGAAATCATTTCAAATCTTAAAGTACTTATGATGTCATCCCGAAACAGGGACAATACAGACATGCTTGAACGGCAGTATCCAAATTGGGAAATATTCTTTGAGATTATGAAAAATTATGCTATAATTACTACCATAAAAGAGATAAATTCATGAGCAGAACATCGAAAAAGGAAAATGCATGCGATCCACAAATGCTGGAACTCACAACGCAATATGAAAAGAAAATTTATGATCTTGAACAACTTCTTGATATTTCCCAGTCATTCTGCTCAACGCTGGAATTTTCAAAACTTCTTGAATCGATCGTTTATATATGCATGGCACAAATGCATGTTCTCGGTGCCGGTATTTTTGTGCGCAATAATGATATGGAATCCGATGAATTCATCCTTGAAACGAACCATAGTGACTTAAATTTCGATCCTAAAACAAAGTTTAAAATACCCGGTTGCCATCCGATTGTTGCACAATTATACAGCGAAAAACGTGCAATCTCGCTTGAATATCTTAAAAACCAGGTACCGGCAGACACAGACTTAAGTGTAATAGAATCGCTTCATCCGACACTTCTTGTACCGCTTATCCAAAAAAACAACATGAACGGAATCCTCTTTCTGGGAGAAAGGATTATTTTTGACGGTATAACAGATTACACCGAATATGAAAAAGAGCAGATCATGTCCATCGCTACGCTCGCTTCGCTTGCAATAAATAATGCAGCGCTTGTTGAACGGTCCTCTACAGATATGATGACAAAACTTAAGCTAAAATACTACTTCTTTAATGTGCTCGGTGACAAACTTGATGCCGCATTTGTTCAAAAAACTCCGATTGCCGTACTTATGTTTGATATAGATTTTTTCAAAAAATTCAATGACACATACGGGCATGAATGCGGTGACTATGTTCTGATTCAAGTCGCCTCGCTTATCAAGACAGGTTTACGGGAAGAGGATCTTGCCAGCCGCTACGGTGGAGAAGAATTCACTGTCCTGCTTGACAATACTCCAAAAGAACAGGCAATGTTAGTTGCCGAACGTATCCGTTCAACAATCGAAAATTTCGATTTTCAGTTCAACAATCAGCATCTGCATGTAACAATCTCCGGAGGTGTTGCCATATTTGACCGGGACTTGAACCCGGTCATTATGCCGAAACGACTTGTAAATCAGGCTGATCAGGGCTTATATATGTCAAAAAACAGTGGCCGCAATAAAATAACCTATGCAGATCCTGCCCTGATTAAAGACTGCTCCGAAGAATTCGAATGAAAACAGGAGTTGTCTTCCGTAAACCATTCAAATATACAAATATTCATATTACACTGTATCTTGCAGCAGTGAATGTACTTATCTATGTTATTACATTATTGTTCCCTGAACTTCAAACAATTCTATGTCTTTATCCGCCGGCATTTATTTACCGGAAAATGTACTGGCAGATAATCACATATATGTTCGTACATGGAAATTTAGAACATATTTTCTTTAATATGTTCGGATTGATTATGTTCGGACTTGCTGTTGAAAGAGTCATCGGCTCAAAAGAATTTTTACTGTATTACCTTATATGCGGAACCGTCAGCGGAGCGCTCTCGCTCGGGGTATTCATTCTTACCGGACATTACAATGTCGCACTCATCGGTGCAAGCGGTGCTGTATATGCAGTACTCTTTGCTTTTGCCGTTGTTTATCCACGCTCAAAAATTTATTTCTGGGGTATAATTCCAATCCCTTCGCCTGTTCTTGTAATTGTATATGCAGTAATCGAACTTGTAAGCCAGCTCGCAGGATTTAACGGGGGTGTTGCGCATATAACACATCTGTTCGGACTTGCGGCAGCTTATTTGTATTTTGTCATCAGGGCAGGAGTAAATCCTGTATATATATGGAAAAACGCATACAAAAACTGATAATCTGCTGTACGTTACTCATCACAGCGGAAATATGTACATCTCAGACTCCATCCGTAATCGAACACATACGCATACCTTTATGGGCAGAAACAGACGCATATCCCGAACTTGCAGAGGCGCAGAATACATCTGCAGGAATATATGATTATCCGGTAAAACGACTCAAAATGCTTGCTCCGTTTCTCATCACAGGAATGGTATATGGGTGGAATTTCACCTACACACCATCTGATAAACTACGCAGTGTTAAAGAATTTTTTGATTTTTCGTACATTCAGCCGCTCGGCAGTTCCGAGAAAGCCATATCCTATACAGACCCCTGGATACAGGACGGAAAGTTTAACTGCTGGGTTGAATTTACACGTACACAGCAGATGCTCAGGGACTACGCCCTTTGGTCTTCAATCACTAATCCCGTAATCAGTGGGAAAGGATATGGAAAAATCGAAAATGGATTCGACGGTATAACTGATGCAGCACAAGAAGCTTTAAAAGATGCTGTCCGCAGCTATTTCCGGGGTAGAATCAAGAATAAACCAAAGGAAATTACTGGAAAAGTTCTCATCAAAAACCAGCCGTCCATTGGAATAGATGCCGGACGGTATATGGTTCAACTTGATTTTTTTCTGGAAACTGATAGAATGATAACGTATACCCAGTATTAGAGAAATTTTGGAGGACTTATGAAAAAGACCATCGCTATACTTGCCTGCCTGCTTTTTGCAGCCGGCATAACTTTTGCACAGGATGCAGGAACCAATACAACTGCACCAGCAGCTGCTAATACTCCGGCACCGGCCGCGTCAACAGATAAAACTTTACCATCATCTCCTGATGAATCTTACAATAACAAAGGATTCGATGATAAAACAATGCGCGTCATTGTTCCTGAAAATCAACATACAACAGATAAGACTGCAAGTGTAAAAATTGAATATACACCGATGTATGACGAAGTACGTATTTACTATACCTGTATGTATGTAACGTATGACAAAGGGGAAGCTATGAATACAGTCATAGCCTGTCTGGAAGATTTTATGAAAGAAAATCAGTATTATCATTATACATATCTTTCCCGTGACCGTGAAAAATACTTTAAAAACGACCGTGGATACAGCATGGCACAGTATATGTCATACGTAAAATTCTCCCGGTAGTAGTGGACTAATATAAATGGATATCTCTAACATCATCAAAAATCTGCATCCGCTTGAAATAAAAGTACTGCTGAAATATTCTCAAAAAGACGATTTAACCTCAGAAAAGCTTCAGAAAGAACTTGGTTATAAAGAAGGCCATGCTAATCAGGCTTTTTCATGGCTTACAGGAAAAGAGCTTGTCTCCGAAACAAAACGGACACAGCATACCTATTATGAAATCACAGACTTGGGACGCATACTTGCAAAAGACGGTACCGTTGAAGAACGTTTTGTAAAATATATTAAAGAACATGGTGCACAGATGCTGCCCATAATAGCAGGCGCGCTGAAAATAGATAATAAAGATATTGGAAGCGCATTCGGGCAGCTTGCAAAAGACGGTGTTCTCAAAATGAACAGCGATAAACAGGCCGAAGCAACAGGTAAAGCACTCCCCAAACGAATCAGTATCGTTTCCGGTCTGTTAAAAAAAGCAGCTGCCTCTGAAAACGGTCAGCTGGACAAAGAAAATCTTTCTGCAGAAGAGCAGGAAACAATCGGAGGACTTGCAAAAAAGCGGGGAGCTGCAGACAGTCCGTTCAAAGTTATTGAACGCGAAACAGTCACCTACAGACTGACAGAGGCATACAGTAAAGTAGTTGAGATGCTCAAAAAAGCAGGAATCACCGGTAATGAAATCGGTGAAGTTACGCCGCAGATGCTGTCGTCAGGTGAATGGAAAAACGGCACTTTCAGAAGCTACAACATTAACATTCCTCCGGCACGTATTATTCCGGGCCGGACGAACCCGTATGTGCAGTTCCTTGAATCCGTTAAAGACAAGCTTTGTTCTCTGGGCTTTCAGGAATTCGATGGTCCTCTTGTAGAGACTGAATTCTGGAACGGAGACGCGCTGTTTATGCCGCAGTTCCATGCAGCCAGAGACATCCATGATGTTTACCGCCTCAAAAATCCGACACATGCAAAAGTGATAGAAGAACCGTATCTTTCAAATGTACGTAATGTACATGAAAACGGTGGTAATACAGGAAGCAGGGGATGGAACTATAAATTTGATACAGAATTCACCCGGCGTCTTATTCTCCGCAGTCAGGGTACGGTATTATCCGCACATCAGTTGCACAAAGCAGAAATTCCCGGAAAATACTTCGGCATTGTCCGCTGCTTCCGTTACGACAAAGTCGACGCAACACATTTGAGCGACTTTTATCAGACAGAGGGAATTGTACTGGGAAAAGACGTGAATCTGAAAACGCTGCTTGGTTTTTTGAAGATGTTTGCAACAGAAATTGCAGGTGCTACGGAAGTAAAATATGTACCGGGATATTTCCCGTTTACAGAACCATCCATTGAGGTTCATATAAAACACCCGGTACTTGGCTGGTTTGAGCTGGGAGGATCCGGTATTTTCCGGCCTGAGGTCACAAAAGCTATGGGTATTGATGTCCCTGTTCTTGCATGGGGTATAGGTATTGACCGGATGGCGCTTATGGCGCTCGGTCTTAACGATCTAAGGGAACTGTTCTGTGAAGATATTGAACAGGTTCGTCTGCGTAAAGCAAAATTTTAAATCAGCCTGATATAAAAAAGCTGCCGGATAAAGGCAGCTTTTTTATGCTCTGAAAGATACAGTTCATTTCACTGCATAAAACATAAATCTGTTCGTTATTACGTAATTCACTTAGATTCTACATCATCACATGCGACAATATCCGCGCCTGTGTTCAATATATCCTCGTACAAAACGTCACCTGTTTTAACAGGCGCTTTTACGGAAATTCTCCGTATCACCTGCATGCAGGCAAGCTGTAAATCACGAGGTACTTCGATTTTCGATTTTGCCGCTACAAGGCAGCGTATCCCGCCTCTGACCGCAACAGTGCACGTAAGTGTTCTGGTCGGATTTGTCAATTCTTTCTGTGCATACGCTTCTCCGCGGGGGCATGTATTACCGGTTACGGAATACGCGGGTATCTCCCCCGTTTCCTGTATTCGTGTTACTTCAAGCTGGCACCCCATCGGGCAGATAATGCACGTCATAGTTTTTCTTTCGTTTATTTCCATAAGATCAGTCTATCATGTCCTCCGGTGTTTCGATTGAAACCGTAAGCAGCCCCGTCACGTTCACCAATGCAGATGCAGGGATATCTGCTGTCTGCATCTCTCCCGGACGGACTATACGCACCTTCTTCATATAAATTCGGTCATTTCCGCTGTAGATGAAAATCGTTACATTTCGGTATACATCAGTACTGCGGAACATAATCTGTATTTTGGGAATTTCAGAAGCCCCCTCTCGTATCTCCTGAATCACGGCTTTAAATGCATCGTCAACTTCTATCTGCTGTGGTACCGTATAACGGACACGATTGCCGGGACACACAGGAATAATAACGGGAGCCTGACTGTTTACTGCAGGTTCATGACACGGAACAGAACGAAATACACCTTCTGCTGCAACAGCATATTCTGCAGCACATCTTCCGGCAAGCAGACTGGAGTTCGTCACGAAATCCACAAGGTCGTGCACATGGACTGCGTTCCCGCATGCAAAAATACCTGGGATAGAAGTTTCCATCCGCTGATTAACAGACGGACCTTTCGTCACAGGATCCATATGGATGCCCGTCCCTGCACACACTTCATTCTCAGGAATAAGACCAACTGAAAGAAGCAGCGTATCGCATGCAATAAATTCTTCTGTTCCGGCGACAGGTATTCTGTTTGCATCAACTTTTGCAATCGTGACTCCCTGAACCCGGTCACGCCCATGAATCTCCGTAACAGTCGTACTGAGCTTAAGGGGAATATGAAAATTCTCAAGACACTGTGTTATATTTCTACTCAGTCCGGCCGAATACGGCATAACTTCGCATACAAGCTTTACATCGCAGCCTTCAAGAGTCAAACGCCGGGCCATAATAAGACCTATATCTCCGGAACCGAGTATAACAATTTTTCTACCGGGCAGGTAACCGTCGATATTGACGAAACGCTGAGCTGAACCAGCTGTAAAAATTCCTGCAGGCCGGGTACCCGGAATAACAAGAGCCCCGCGTGTACGTTCGCGGCATCCTGTAGCGAGGATCACTGAATAAGTACGAAGGAACATAAGACCATCCGTAGAATTCATTGCAGTAACCACATGTTCCGTACCGTCTGCCCCAAAAGTAACGGTAAGACCGGCTTCTCCAAAATCAGCGGCCTTGTCAATTGAAACAACCATCGTATTTACTTTATAGTCAATTCCCCTCTTTTTTACCTGTTTTACGAAACGACCTGCATATTCAGGACCTGTAAGTTCTTCTCCAAAATAGTGAAGACCAAAACCATTATGTATGCATTGAAGCAGAATACCCCCCAGTCGAGAATCACGTTCCAGAATGAGCAGTTTTTTTGCTCCATTGTCATACGCCGAAACGGCGGCCGCAAGTCCTGCAGGGCCGCCGCCGACTATTACTGCATCATATATTTTTTCACTCATTCTTCATTTCCTCCGGAGCCGGAGAAAACGCGTGTTTTACCGTCCAGTACAAACGATGTACCTCCCTTTTTTGTCACAGAGGTCATGGGTATATGAGCTTCCCGAGAAAGTATTTCCGTCACACGCGGCGAACAAAAGCCGCTCTGGCACCTCCCCATACCGGCACGGGTACGCCGTTTAATGCCGTCAAGATCACGGGCACCAAGCGGAGAATGAACAGCCTGCACAATTTCTGCTTCGGTCACTGTCTCGCAGCGGCAGATAATCTGACCGTATAATGGATTCTGTTTTATAAGCTGCAGCTTTTTTTTTGTGCCGGCTGGACCAAATGCGACGATCCCTTTACGTTCTTCAATAAAATCAGAACGTTTTTTTGTATCAAGCCCCGCTTTTCCAAGCAGATCCAGCATATATTCTGCTATTGCCGGAGCTGCTGACAGCCCTGGAGAGCAGATTCCGCCGGCAGTAAAAAACCCCTTAACGGCAGAATCTTCCTCTACAATAAAATCATTCACAGGCTGATCAGCATTTCCGCCGGTACCGGCTGTATATGCAACAGCACGAACCCCTGCAAAAGAGTTGATGATATTGCCGCGCGGAATATCAGGAATAGTCAAAGACGCTTTCTCAAGTATATCCGCCTGTGATGATGCTGTCGTTCCTTTGTATTCGTACATATCCGCACTCTGATCGTCGGCGCTCGGTCCTATAAGAATATTACCATCGACAGTCCGGGTAACAAGAACTCCTTTTCCAAGTTCCGTCGGCGTCTGGAACAATACGTGATTCACGAGGGAATAACATTTATTATCAAGCAGGCAGTATTCACCACGACGCTGTTTTATAATAAATCTGCGCGCACCGGCCATTGCACTTATTTTATCTGCTGCAACGCCCGCAGCATTTATGACAAATCGTGCTCTGATATCACCGTGCCCGGTATGAACAATAAAAATGCTTCCGTCTTTTTCGATTTGATGGACTGACGTATTGCGCATAAACTCCGCACCGTTAATAACAGCACTTTCCGCAAACGCCCATGTCGCTTTGTACGGACTCACGATTCCTGCCGTCGGTGAATACAAAGCGGCAAGTGCATTCTGTCCGAGTTTTGGCTCCATTTTATGAAGTTCATCGCTGTCAACAATGCGCAGCTCCTGTACCCCGTTTGCAAACCCTCGTTCAAGAAGCATATCCAGCAGAACTTTCTTTTTCTCATCGAATGCAATAACAAGCGAACCAATTCTTTTGTAGTCAAAATTAAGCTTCTTTGCAAGTTCCGGATATAGAGAACTGCCCCGTACATTGAAACGCGCCATCAATGTCCCCGGTACGGGATCGTATCCTCCGTGAATAATCCCTGAGTTTGCCTTTGAACTACCGCACGACACATCGTTTTCCTTTTCAATAAGTACAACTTTTGCCGTCGTTTTTGTAAGTTCCCGTGCAATACAGGAACCGGTAATACCAGCTCCTATTACCGCAGCATCATACAGCGTATCTGTCATCTGACCTCTAATTCCTAACCCAGTTTTTTGCGTGCTCAACAGCAAGCTTCCATTGACCATACAAACTGTTTCTTTTTGAATTTTCCATCTCCGGTGTAAATATATGATCCATCTTCCAAAAATCAAGGAGTTCTTTTTCATCTTTCCAGTAACCAACCGCAAGTCCTGCAAGAAAAGCAGCTCCGGTTGCTGTCGTCTCTACATTTTTAGGACGATATACGGGTGTATTAAGAATGTCCGACTGGAACTGCATCATGACATCACTTACACACGCTCCTCCGTCGACTTTTACCGACGAAATCGCACAGGCAGCATCTTCTTTCATACATTCAAGTTCATCTTTTACCTGATATGCAATTGCTTCAAGTGCGGCACGACAGATATGAGCTTTATTAACACCACGGGTAAGCCCGACGATCGTACCGCGTGCATACGGATCCCAGTATGGAGCCCCTAATCCCGTAAAAGCAGGTACAAGAATTACACCGTTTGAATCGGGGACACTCTCTGCAAGAAGATCACATTCATGCGCATTTCTTATAAGGCCAAGTTCGTCCCTCAACCATTTTATGACTGCTCCTCCAATAAAAACACTTCCTTCGAGCGCGTAAGTTATTCTTCCGTTCATACCGAGTGCAATTGTCGTCAATAATTTGTGGGTAGACTCTACAGGTACTGTTCCTGTATTCATCAGAAGAAAACAGCCCGTACCGTACGTCGATTTTGTTTCACCTGACTTGTAGCAGCCCTGTCCGAAAAGCGCAGCCTGCTGATCTCCTATAACTGACGCTACAGGAGCCTCAAAACCACAAATATTTTTGTCGGTAGTTGTATACACGCACGAGGAATTTTTGACATCAGGAAGAATGCTGCGTGGAATACCGAGCAGTTTCAAAAGATCATTGTCCCACTGCAGCGTATGAATATTGAAAAGCATCGTTCTGGAGGCATTTGTATAATCAGTAATATGGCATTTTCCACCGCTGAGTTTCCAGACGAGCCATGTGTCAATTGTTCCTGCCAGAAGATCGCCGCTGTCTGCCTTTTTCTTTACCCCCGGAACATTATCGAATATCCATTTGATCTTTGTTCCGGAAAAATAAGCATCGGGAAGCAGGCCTGTCTTTGCACGTATGACATCTCCCTGGCCGTCCATAATAAGTTCGTCTGCCAGTTCTGCTGTTCGCCTGCACTGCCATACAATTGCATGATATACTGGTTTCCCAGTGTGTTTATCCCATAAAACGACAGTTTCGCGCTGATTAGTAATACCGACAGCTGCTATCTGCTCTGGTTCTAAGTGAGCTTTCTGCACAGCTTCCTTAAGAACCGACAACTGACACAGAAACAATTCCTCCGCATCGTGCTCAACCCACCCGGGCTGCGGATAATACTGTTTAAATTCCTGCTGTGCACATGCGATTTTTTTCGCACTTTTATTAAATATAACAGCACGTGACGATGTCGTTCCCTGATCAAGCGCAACGATGTATTTTTTTTCAGGCAAAATAGAACCTCCGGTGTTGCAGATTCTATTTTACCACCGAAATCGTAATCTGGCAAAAAGAAATACCGGCCTTACTGCCGGTATTTCTACATAGTCATTCTCTAAAAAAGATTAGAAAAACAGTTTTATACCACCGGAAATAATAAATCCAGCTTCCGACGGATATCCGCTTTTATCGTCCGCAATATGGTAGTCATAACTTGCATTTTTATTTGCATAGCTGTCATCGTCAAGAACAGTATAATAACTGTAATAAAAACCAACCTCAGAATAAAGCATAACGGGGATCTTGAAGCGCTTTAAGGACCAGTCCGAACCGACTTTTATGACGTGTATCCACTGATACGCACCGTCGTGCAGAAAATACTTTTTCAAATCATCACGACTTCCGTCGCCCAGGATGCAGGGATCAAGTTCTGAATATATGGAACTGCCGTTCACCGCCTGAGAGCCATACTCCGCACCATGCCGTATGAACTGGTATTCAAGATGAGCCGCAAGATTTGCAAGCGGTGATGCTTCGAAGCGGATATTAACCTCGTCGGAATTCGGAGGCAGATAATACCCGATACATTCGCCTGCATTCATATACGATTCGGAAATATAGTGCGTATACCACGGAGTGTAATTGATTGCCTGATGAGTATAGCAGTACGGTTCCACTTTCGAGTACCGGCACGACAACGTAGCAAACGGAAGCCACGGAATACACACTTTTGTTCCAACCTGAGTTGCGTACATATCACGCGTCGCATGGACAAAATCACTGCGCAGCCCGCTCACCGAACTAAGACCATTGAATTCGTCAAGGAAGAGTGATCCCCATATATATCCTATACCGGGATACTGAAGTTTAAGATCAGCAAAAATCGCAATATTGTCGTAATCACCGATATTGTTCTGATAGATTACCGAATTCATAAGCGAGTCAAAATAACCAAGATCAAAACGTTTTGGCCACACGGAAGTCGATCCAAAATCAAAGTGAACATATTTAAAATTAGTTTCAAGCATGGAAATGGAATAGGCATTCTGGAAAAAAGCTGCATTCGAATAATCTGTATAATCGGTGGAACAGCTGTATGCGTCGCCTACTATATATTCGCTGTTCGGAAATTCAAGAATTCCTGTAAGAGAAGAAATGGAAAACCACTTTACGGGAGTAATTTCCGTTTCAAGGGCAAGGAACGGATGCGCATAATTACTCAGAACCAGGCTGGAACCTTCGTCCATAGCCGCCCATTCACGGTAAATCCGTCCGAACCGGACCTGGACTTTGTCATCCAGAATGCCCGCAGTCATTTCAGAATGAATGCCGAAACCTACACCCAGATCGTCACACCACCCGTCAAGCCCGCTTGCGGTCAGGTTCGACAGTTTATACATTGAACCATCCCATCCTTTGAAAAAGGTGTACGGAAAATATGCTTTATTCGCATACGATTTAATATGCCTGCGGCTTGTTTCTACATTAGGATCATAATTTGTAGTATCAGATCCGTTTTTGGCATCATTAGCGATAGTGTCAGTGTACCAGTACGTCCCGATATAGTACTTTCCCAGATTCTGCAGCACTGCTCTTGAGGCATTACCGAACAGACTGAAATCATACGACAAATGATTTCCGACGTCTCCGCGCAGACTGAGTGCAGGCGTTAAAACAAACCCCCACTGATCGTCACCGCTGTCGCTGTACAATCCACCCGACGTAAAAGAGTTGAGTTTGAATGAAAAATCAAAAGTCGTACGTACTTTCCCGGAATTCTCGTAATAATATGCACCGCGCATACGGTCAAGTCCTGGTTTCCGGTCGAATTGTTTCAGTGCATCGGTAAGAATTTCTATTTCCGTATCTTTAAGCAGAGGAACGTCAGATTCATCCGATAATGCAAGAATTTCATTGATTGCTCCAACGACAACTTTTTCCGGATACGGTCTGACGGCAGGAAGCGGACTGCACAGCCCGCGCATCTGAGCCTTATCAAGTATCCCGTACAAAGGGCTGTCGAGCGAAACAGAAGCATATGTCTGCGCCCAAAGCTGAGAAGCAAGCATAAAAAACATACAAACGGACAAAGCGGCGGCAAATATCTTTTTCATAAATACTCCCATAATTATCGTAACGTCATCATGACGGAATTGGCAAATTCAACGCCGCACTGGAAATTATTCTCAATATGGCCGCAGTTTGAAACAAACAAAACAGCCACCTGCGAAGAAAGATTCATCCACGGCAGCATCTGATACGAACCTTTTACGAGCATCCGGTTAGTATATTCCGGTATGCCGGTCGGAGTCAGAGCTTCCGCCAGCGCAATTGCATCGGAATCACTCTTACCGTCTTCCCATGCAACAGACGGATAATACGTATGCCTTCCTTTTGAGTCAAGTTCGTCATCGAACAGATTAAACGAATTCTCTCCCTGAGCCAGAAAAAGATACTGCATTTCAACTGACCATCTGCCGTGCATATCGTATCCGAAACGGAACTGTCCTGCAATCGTATCCGGGCCAAACTGCGTACCGATCCATGTATTTACGTACTCACCCGTAAGTTCATCATGACGCGAACGGTAAAGAGACCATTCCGGATCCTGTTTAATATACAGCCAGGGATTCGTATAAACTCCTTCCAGCCCGATAATCCAGTACCCGCCGGCTTTAGAAGGAAGTTTTGTTTCCTCTCCCAGCTGAAAACCAAGACTGTCAGGAATAGTTTTACCGTATGTATCCTGAGTTTCCCACCACGTCTGGATTTCATTCTGTGCATACAGTCCGTACAGCCGGGTGTATTTCGATACGGCACAGTCAAACGTCAGACCAAAATATGCACACGCACGGGAACCGCCGGGATAGTCCTTTGAACTTCCGTCAGCTGTTGTTTCGTTGTAGCTGCCATATCCTTCCCATGAACCGAACGAATGCATAATCATCAGCGGATTCAAAAAACGTACCTCAAACGGCGCATCAACAAACGTACCTTCAAGAAGGCCTATCTGTATCCATCTGAAAGGATGCACATCAATACGGTGAAGATATAAAAACTGGTTCACGTCAACCTGTACGACATCGCCCGTATAGCGGAACATCGGTGAAAAAAAAGAAATCTGCGCATAACCGTCTGTTTCAAATTTCTGCGAAAGAATAATGCTGTCTGTCTGGGTATTACCAATCGACAACCCTGTTCTTCCGATCTGAAAATTGATGCACGGCTCACCTTTCAGTTCCATACCGGTACTTAAATACGCTGTCCGGGGAAAAGAAAATTCTAAGTCGTTATGCTTAAAAGGAATATTCGTCCAGCTCGAACTGTTGTCCGAAGCATAATAATTCTTCCCTGCAAACAAATCTCCCTCAACCAGTACCGCATCCGCTACATCAAAGAACACAGGAAGTGTTCCAGCATTGTCTTTATAATAATAATGGAACGTCCAGTCTATAGTATCATTCGATTTATAATAAAACTCGGGATTCAGCTGAAGCTCAGCACCGAGCGTAACTGCACCAGACCGTATCTCAATCTGATCTTCACTGTTCAGATAGCAGAGAATGCGTTCATATTCTTTCACGCCGGAAGGAGAGAGCGTATCAGGATCTATCTCTCTAAGATACCTTCGGATTTCAGCAACAGAAAGCGGTGCATTCTGCACGGGACACACACCCCGTTCTTCCGAGGCTACCATCGTCATCGAATCATACAGCCAGTGACCGGCAGGGATAAGTTTCTGCGACGGAAGCGCAAATGCCGCAGAACACAACAATACGAAAAAAATACTCAGAATTTT